>CAYOFL010000077.1:0-14250 GCA_964403165.1 uncultured Ignavibacteria bacterium | reverse complement strand
GGTCAATCAGCTTACAAGGTGGTCTTCTTTACATTTCCCTTTGAGGCGGTTCCTCAAACCGGCTCTTATCCCGACAATTCATACACCCTTATGCGGCGGATCATGGATTGGTTCGGACTAGAAAAGCCTTCATATATGCACGGAGATGCTAACGGGGATGGGGTAATAGATCTAGGGGATATAGTTTACTTAGTAAACTATCTATATAAAGATGGTCCTGCACCTGATCCTTTAGCGGCTGGAGATGCAAATTGTGACCAGGTGGTCGACTTGGGTGATGTGGTCTATCTGATTAATTATCTTTACAAAGGCGGGCCGCCTCCATGCTAATGGGATGCTTTGATATACAGTTAGCGTGAAAACTGTTATAGTTGCGTCAGGAGCTCCACTCTTCCGCCTTTGGCGGAATCTGGTGACTGACGCTTCAAATCAAAATTTTAGGAAAATACAAATTCTCACAGTGTATATCCTCTCACTGCTTTTGAATCCTGGGAAAGCAAATGCAAAAGAGTATCCTCAGAAGAAAATTTATACTCTTATTCTTAGGATTAATTCTTTTAGGATACTTCTTACTATTCGGACTGCCCAATCGAAAACAATCTCAACCCCCGCATAAGAAGTTTATCCTTGTTTCTTTTGACGATTTTGAGAATCTGATAGGAGGCAGGGATCGTGTGGCTGTCGATCACAAGAAGGCGATGTTTTACCAATATCAGGGTAGATATGTTAGATGGTCAGGTGAGGTGTATGAAATTGTAAAAGAGATCTCGGGTGATTTTATTCTTAAGGTTGCTCATACCGCTGGTGATAGGAATTGCGATGTCACCGTTCGCTTTGATAAATCCAGGACGGAGAAACTCAGGAGATTAAATAGGGGAGAGGCGGTGAGTTACACAGGAAAGCTAATCAGCTTCGATCCTGAGTCTGGCTACTATCTGGAAGATGGAGAGATTGAATAGGTTGGCTTGGTTTACTCAAATAGCCGGATCATTTATTTGCAACTCCAAAACCACAATAAAAAGCCCTCTGGTTTGAGCCAAACCAGAGGGCTTTTGTTTTTCATAATATGATAACCTGGGTAACTACTTCATCAGTGTCATCTTCTTCGTTTCCTGGAAGCTGTCCGCTTGCAACCGATAGAAGTAAATCCCACTGCTCAACTGAACACCGTCATCGCCTCTACCATCCCAGAGCAAAGTTTGCGTTCCAGCATTCTGATGATCATCAAACAGAGTCTTCACTTTTTGTCCCAGCACGTTATATATAGTCAGCCTGACCTGACATGCCCTGGGGAGATAGTAGCTTATCTTAGTCTCCGGATTGAAAGGATTGGGCTGATTCTGGAACAGGGCAAAGCTCTTTGGAACATTGGCATTCTCAGCCCAATCTTCGACGTCGCTTTGTTCACGAACCCATAAGAATACAGTGGTGGTGGTCTCCTCGTGATTGGGGCAACAGGAAGTTGCCCTTATGATAAGGTCATATATCCCAGCCGGAGTGGAAGCGGAGGTGAATACGGTTAAGAGAGAAGTGTCCTTGGGCGAAACCGGATTGGGATCAAAGCTATAGCTGACACCGGTCGGCAGACCACTTTCAATGGATAGGGTGCAGGGTACCCAAAAATCTGTGTCGCAGAATACCACCACATGGTAGGTGGTTGAGTCTCCCACTACTACCTCCTGAGTGTCAGGATAAGCCTCAATGATGAAACCTGGCAGAGGAGTAACAATCAGGACAAATTCAGCATCGTGGACTATGCCCTTAGTCATTTCGGAAGCAGTAACGGTTACGGTGTAAGTATCCGGTGGAGTAGTCACTGCAGTGTTTATTTGCAGATTTGAAGTGTCCGTTGGGATCACTGGATTGGGGTCGAGACTGCCTGAGGCATCTGGCGGAAGACCACTTATCGTCAAAGTGCAAGGAGAGGTAAAACCATAAAGGGATGTCAGAATCACGTCTATGTCAACAGTGTCGCCTGCCTGAACTTCCTGGGTGTCTGGATCGACTTCGATGGTGAAGTCTGGCGGCGGAGTGACGATCAGAATCAATGTATCTGAATGAACTATTCCCTTGTCCATTTCGGAAGCAGTAACGGTTACGGTGTAAGTATCCGGTGGAGTAGTCACTGCAGTGTTTATTTGCAGATTTGAAGTGTCCGTTGGGATCACTGGATTGGGGTCGAGACTGCCTGAGGCATCTGGCGGAAGACCACTTATCGTCAAAGTGCAAGGAGAGGTAAAACCATAAAGCGATGTCAGTATCACATCGAAGTTAACGGCATCACCTACCTGGACTTCCTGAGTATCCGGTTCGACCTCAATGGTGAAATCAGGCGGCTCAGTTACGACCAAAACTACCGTGGTATCGTGCTCAATTTTTGCTAACTGCTCAGTTGCTGTTATTGTTATGTTGTAGGTCCCCGGTGTGGTTGTGTCTGCCGTTGTTATGGTCATTATCGAGGTGGCAGTAGGGGTCACCGGATTGAGATCGAAAACAACTGTGGAATAGTCCGGCAGACCGGTTGCGGTTAAGGTGCAGGGGGAGGCAAATCCAAACTGGGAGGTCAGGGTCACATTATAATTTGCAGGTTGTCCAGCCTGCACTGTCTGGGTGTCCGGTGTAGCCTCAATGGTAAAGTCTGGCTGACCGGGAGCACCTACCCAGAAGCAATGAGGCAGGTTATGCCTGGGCATATAGGTTTTACCATCGGATCGGCTGTAAGCCAATCGGGATTCAGGTGGCCAGAAGGTGGTGTCGATACAAACATGCATGGTATCCTCTATCCTGAAGGTCATGGTGGCGAGCAAAACTCTATCACCTTCCCACCACCGCTGATCCGCACTCCCGAAGGGAACCAAGCTGAGCCAGAAGTGATTGGTATCATGCACGGTAAGTTGCCTGAAGTCCCACTCCCTCCCCGAAAAGTCCTCGGATAGGGTCATCATCCGGTTGTAAATAAGAGTATCTCCAGTTACTGGGTCTGTAATATGACGGAAGATGCTCCGATCACGGGCGGGATAGGGATACAGATCAGTGTTATTCCACCAACCACTCGCACTGCAATACTTAGATGGATTTGTATGAGTCCAGGCAAGAGGAATAACAAAGCCACAAATGGAGTCAAGAGGGTCTATCTGATCGTGTGTAACCAGCAGTGGAAATCGAACAAAATAGGGTCCGGGAACAGTTGTGTCTATCTCACAGTCCAGGCAGATCACGTTGAGAGTATCACACACTCCTCGATCAACGCTGTCCTCTGGACATTGTGCCCAGGACCAACTTCCGAAGATCAGAAGCAGGAACACGACAGCAATCATAGATAAAAATTTCTTTTTCATTTTGTTGCTCCTTTGATAAGGTTTTTTGGGTTTAATTTCAACATGGCTTTTCAAAATTTAGTAAATAACCAACAGCTAAGTAATTGTCCAACCCGTGGTTCACAGTTAGGAGTAAAGAATTATCTTTGTTCTCACCCCCTTCAAAAAGATAATTAAAAGTTTCACTCATGATTCACTTTCTATTTAGATTTCGCTTCTGATGAAACGCAAAAAATGTGCCATTGCATCTGACTTAAAAAGAATTTTGCCATACCCGTGTGATATCAACCTAAACCTATGAAAATTCTAAACATCGCCACTTTTTATTGGGGACTAAGCCAGCCCCAATAAAAACGGCAAATTTTTTTGAACATCCCCTGTTTTCAAGCTATGCATTGAGTTTTTCAAATGTTGCAAACAATTGCCCACACCCCTCGGGTGCAAAGAAACCATAATTTTCACCTTCTCCCCACCAAATTTAAGTTAACACAAATACACGTTTTGTCAAGCAAAAAAAATCTACAGAACAAATATAAATCATAGGCTTTTTGATGATTCTCTAATTTCTAATGGAGGTGACCATTTTACCTACACTGGTTTCGAATCTTAAAGATTTTGGTATTGAGTCGCCAGGTCAAGTACGTGGTGAAATGCTAACGGAATTTAACTTCAACAGCTTCAGTTTCCCAACGGGAACGCACATAGATGGTGTCGGGATACAGGGTAAAGGGTTCCAGAGGGGAAAAAGGTTTTGGCTCACCGAGGGTAAGATTTCTATCTCCATCTAAGTCAAGATAGCCACCTACGAAGTATCTGCCGGGGAGTATCCTTTCGAACAGAAAGGGACCGGATTTTAGTAGAATAAGCTGATAAGTTGACTTATCTTGCTCCAGGTGCCAGAGAGTCAAAATTATGGTGGCTAACTCCTTCTTTCCTTCAATCACCACCATCCCTGAAACTGAACCTAAGGTGTCCGGATCCACCGTAACAAAGCTTGAGGAGAAAACAGAATCTATCATGGAAATATTCCCTAACAGATCCTTAATCTCTTTACCCAACAGTTTGATTTCGTATCTCATCTTCCCTGAAGTGAGGGAATCGGGAGAAAAGACGAATGTGTTTGGACTCGTCCATTCACCTTTTCCCGTTATTTTGATTTCATTTGAGTCAATCAAGGAAAAGAGAGCCTCAAAATTTTGTTGTTCAGGAGGCTGGTCAAACGACAGCATTATTTTCGTATCAAAGGGCACGTTGATCTCTCCATCTTTAGGTGAGATACCAGTGATCTTCGGACCAACTGTATCAGGGATTTCCGATCCTTCGAACAGACAGATATTTGAAGTGGTATCCAAAAGATTTCCAGCTTTGTCCTTTGCATCCAAAACTTTCAGCTCATATTTTTCTTGCGAAGTCATCTGTTCAGTGGAAAGAAAAATGTTTCTGGTGTCTTCGTCCTGAAAGAAAACAGAGGTAACCTTTAAAGATTTTTGAGTTGAAACAGATGAAACCTCGAAGTTGGCTGGTTCTAATACAGACCGCTCCTCCAGTTCTTCGTCAAACTCTAACTTAACCAGCTTTTTATTTACGCTGTAACAGTTCAACAGGTTTGGGTTACCCTTATCTTTTTTATCCAGGATAAAATCCACATGAGTCTTTGAAATATTTTGCTCACTTAGCTCTACGTCGCCGGTGGTTACACCGATAGCTTCCTTCTCCCAGTCCCAGACCAGATCTCGATTCACATCTTGTACTGCAAAAAGTCGATATTCTCCCAAGCTCAGATTCTTAAAAGTGTATTTTCCTTCGTTGTCGGTTTGTGTGACATAGTCGGGTTTTTCCTCTTGAGGATCGATTTGGGTCTTATCCCGGGAAAGAAGGTATGCCCAGACGCTTATACCCATTTCTTTCCCCAGCCCAATTTTTTGCTTTGTCCATACCTCTCCGGAGATTGTTCCCTTGTCCAGTTTGCTTCCCGTGGAGAAGGCGAAAGTATAAGACTTGCTCAGGCGGTTTCTCCTCAGATCCTGAGCATCGGTGCCAATGGATACCACATAGGTTCTGCCGGGTAGCAGAGGTTCTTGGGGAGTAAGGATTAACCTTTTTCCTCTCCATCTGAAATCAAAGGGCCTCTTGGGAAAGGGAGAAATAAATATGGATTCTTCGGTTCTCTTTGCCAGCATCCTTTCTGAGAAGGTGATCTCGACTCGTGAAGACAAATCGACTTCAGTGGAGTCAGGTTTCGGTGAGACCAAAATCACCTCAGGTGGAGTAGTGTCGAGTGGACCTCCAGGGGGCATGCCCTCCTTGGCACATTGAAAGAGGGATGATACAAGAACAAACAGAGCAAAAATCAATATTTTCTCTGATCTCTTGATCATGCGCCAGGAAGAATCTGAATTAACCATCCTTTTTATACGATGGGAAACACCGTGGTGAGAATAAAAAGATGACATTGGCAGGAATGAATTAGTGCAGGCAAATTACACGATGGGGTGGGGGTTAAACCCCTGCTCCATCAGAGGGCTCCGACGAGCCCCCGTTTGGGGATGTCTGGGCCGACAGGGGTGCAACCTTTCAGGGCGAGCCCCTGTCCGAACAGAGAGCTTCCTCCTTTCCTGTCTTTTTGTTGTTTCCTCTGTAATGGGTATCATTTCGCCTAAATTAGATTAACCGAACGATTTTGCTTATATTTTTATATCGATATGTTTTACGAGTATTTCGTTTATGAATGGCCATATGAAATCTTGAATTATAACCGCCCCTTATAGGTGTCCCTCTCCCGCCGCTTGTTTCCCGTTAGTAAAGCCTGCCAGCCATGCACGGACGTGCCCGTCTGGGGAACACCAACGGGGAGCAAAAAATTTAAAACAACCCAGAACCCAGTCAGGGTACGGTTCTGTGGCTCAGTAACTTCTGCAAGGAAAAGACTGGCACCTTTTCATATCTTTCTGGTTTTTCATGTTTTTTGATGATTCGGTCGATTTCTTTCATTACCTGATGACTGAAGGAGATGTCACCACAACTCTCACAAATTAAAGCCGGGACGTCTTTAAAGCTATAAAGCTTCTTCCCCCAGCGTGTCTCGTATGTAATAATTTGCTGTTTAGATTCTCCTCCGCATAAAGCGCACTTCATTTTTGCTTCCTCCTTGTCCACGGCGTGATCCATTTTTTGGGATCCAACCAATGGACTGTTATAATATGCACTATTTTACCATCAAAGCTACAAAGAACATACAAAGGCTCTTTTTCTTTTACAAAACCCATCATCAGGTGTGCTGGAAATGGTTTAGCCTTAGGATAGCTCTCGATGACTTTACCTTTTGATATTACCTCTAATACCTCCTCATAGAGAATTTCTCTCTCCAACATGCGGCGGCTGGCATGGTATCTGGTATTGATCCTGCCTTCACGCACTGCTTGTCTGATTTTATCTATCTCCAATTCATCTCCGCCGGATTTTGACGATACAAACTAAATATAAAGTGGTTTTAGACTTAGTGAAACTATTTTTTGATTTTTTTGACAGTGTGATGGTGTAAGAGTTCAATCCCTGCCCCAACTACTCCAAATATCATTTTACGTTTTCTAATTTCTCTTTCAACTTCCTATTATCTGGATTCAGTTTCAGCGCCGCCCCCCATTCCTTCTTTGCTTTGTCAGTTTCACCCAAAGCATTATACACGTCCCCCAGATGTTCGTGTATAATCGGATCCTCTCCCACCATCTCTAAAGCTCTTTTGATTTGAACCTCTGCTTCTCTCACCCGTCCCAATCGATACAAAACCCAGCCGTAACTGTCCAGATAAGCTCCATTGTCGGGTTCATATTCCAAAGCCTTCTCGATCATTGCCAATGACTCATCCAGCCGGATGCCCTTATCCGCCAGCATGTATCCCAGGTAGTTGAAAGCGGAGTGATGTGTGGAATCGATCCGGAGAAGCCGCTCAAATGTAGCCACAGCCTGGTCGAAATCTCCTTTCTGCTCATAAGCGGATCCGAGGACAAAAAGTATCCGGGTGTCGTGAGGACGTCTGTCTGAAGCTTTTCTTAAAATGACGATGGCGGAATCATATTGCTTCTCCTGAACATAAGCGGTTCCCAGAAGATACAGAATTCCAACCTTATCCTTGACCTTCTCAATTGCCCTTTTATAAACTTGGATAGCTTTCTCTGTACTATCCTGTTTTAGATATACAAATGCCAAATTTATCCAGCCATCGGGCACAGAATCTTCCAAAGACACGGCAGTTTCGAATTCGGTCTTTGCTTTTCTAAAGTCTTCTTTCTTAAGAGCTATTTTTCCCAAAAAGTAATGAGCCTGAGCGTCATCAGGTCTGTCCTGAATATATGAGACGAAAAGGCTTTCCGCCTTCTGGTAGTTCTCTTGCGAAAGATAAAGCGTTCCCAGTCTTTTTTGTGCCTGGGGATCATCCGGCGAAAAAATAGAAGAGGTCTCTGCCTCTTTTATGGCTTCTTCCATCTGTCCGGTTCGATAATAAAGGGCGATTATTGTGTTTCTTAGCTGTTCATCGGACGGCTCCAGCTTTGAAAGTCTTTTGAAAAATTTTATCGCTTCCTCTAACTCGTTTTTGGCTTCGTAGCTTTTGCCCAGCCCAAATAACGCTTTTCTGTTATCTGGCTCTACATCCAGCACCTTTTCGTATTCTGAGACAGCTTGGTCATACTTGCGAGTCTGAAACAGCAGAGTAGCTAACTGCAGATGAACCGTAGCAGAGAAGGACTGAAGAGAGCCCAGCTTTCTCCAGTATTGGATAGCTTTGTTGAAATCCTGCTTCTGTTGCCACAGGACTGCTAAATACCACAGAGAGTTGAGATCGGTAGAGTCCAGTTCCACTGCCCGGGAGTAAGCTGTAATCGCGCTATCAGGCTCTCTGCTGGCACGGTAACATTCACCTAAAAGTTGATAGGTTCTGGCATCCTTGGGTTCAATCTGCAAAGCCTCTCTTTTGGCAGACTCTACATCTCTTATTACCAGATGAGCGCGAGCCAACACATATCTTATTTCCAGAATGTCAGGCTGGAGAGTTTTTGCCTTCTGATATTCAGCGATAGCGGAGTGAAAATCCCTGGAAAGCTCATATAAATCACCGCTGACGAAATGCTCGAATGCCTGTGGACTTAATTTCCGTTTGGATATTTCATTTTCCTGGGCAAGTATACCATCGGTCGGGCATGATAGTATACAAATCAGTAAAAACAAACAGAATCGGAGAGTAAGTTTTTTAGCCATAGTTACGGGCACTTTCTTTAAAGAACAGCTCTTTTGTTCAATTTATCAAGCTCCCACAGAAAGACAAGAAAAATATGAGCTAACACAGGGTCTGGAAAGCCTTAAAAACAAGATTTTTCTTGACACATCCAATTATACATGTTAGCTTTCACAAAAATTTGCAATAATGAAAAAAGTTCAATTTTACCTACCAGATCGTTCAGCTTGCATTACCTGCTCTGCTTTTGTCTTTTTTGTTTGCCCTCAAATTACCTGGCCAAGTTAAGGAGGTGATAGATTGCAGAATCAAAAAGCTAATAACTTCCAACCAAAGAATAATTTTGAACCTTATGTAAAGCCAAACCAGAAAATGGCGGAGATCACTTTACAGGCGGTGGTTTTAGGTGTGCTTCTCTCCGTTGTTTTCGGAGTGGCTAATGCCTATTTGGGTTTGAAGGTGGGTATGACCGTTTGTGCTTCTATTCCTGCCGCAGTCATATCCATGGCCATCCTCCGCGGCTTGTTTAAAAGAGGAACGGTTCTGGAAAACAACATAGTTCAAACTATTGGTTCGACAGGGGAATCCTTAGCCGCGGGTGTGATCTTTACCATCCCTGCATTTTTCATCTGGAATCAGACCATTCCGGGTTTTTCTCACAAAATCTCCAATTTAGACATCATCTTTCTTTCTCTTTTGGGCGGAACTTTGGGAATACTATTTATGATTCCCCTGAGAAGATACTTGGTTGAACGCGAGCACGGCAAGCTGAAATTTCCTGAAGGGACTGCTTGTTCTGAGATCATCAAGGCGGGTGACGAAGGTGGGGGAAAGGCGAAGACGGTCTTTGCTGGTTTAGGTCTGTCGGTTTTGTATAAAATCTTGATGGGGGGTTTTAGGTTATGGCCCGAGATACCAAATACCGACCTTAAGTTTTTCAAAGGAGCCAACATTGGAATAGACGCCACCCCGGCTCTTTTGGGGGTGGGATATATTATCGGTCCACGGATTTCCGCATTGATGCTGGGAGGAGCGGTCCTGGGCTATTTAGGTATTGCGCCCCTTATTGCTTATATCGGCACCTACATACCCGATACGTTAATTCCTCCTGCAAACATACCCATTCCAGAAATGAGTCCAGGTGACCTCCGAAACTTCTACATAAAATATCTGGGAGTAGGTGCAGTAGCCTTAGGTGGATTTATAAGCTTGATCAAATCGCTTCCGGTCATCGTCCATTCGTTCGCAGTAGGAGCCAAACAGATACTCGGGAAAAAGACTAAAGAAGAGATGGAGAAGTCCCGGATAAGAACCGAAAGAGAGCTTCCCATGGGAATGGTAATTTTAGGATCGCTTTTGGTGATCCTTTTGATCTGGGCTTATCCAGGAACAGAGCTTCATCTTTTGGGAGCGGCTCTGGTAGTGATCTTCGGCTTTTTCTTTGTGGTGGTGGCAGCCAGAATAGTGGGAATCGTGGGTAGCTCCTCCTCCCCTGTTTCCGGAATGACCATTGGCACACTCCTGGTCACCAGCGTGATTCTATTATCCTTTGGGGTCTCTGGCTTTAGAGGAATGGTTACCGTGATGTCCATAGGGACCGTGGTCTGCATTGCCGTGTGTCTTTCCGGCGATATCGCCCAGGATTTAAAAACGGGCTATCTTTTGGGAGCAACCCCCAGAAAACAACAGATCATGGAATTTGTGGGGCTTCTATTTCCCGCACTGGCGATGGGCTTCACCGTATTTCTGTTAAGTGATGCCTTCGGATTTGTCAAAGATGCCACCCATCCCACTCCGCTTTTAGCTCCTCAGGCTAATGTGATGTCGGTAATCGTCCAGGGGGTGATGACCGGAAATCTTCCCTGGGTTCCCATAATAGTGGGATGTATGTTAGCGGCTGCCATTGAGCTGGTTGGCATCTCTTCGCTTCCGTTCGCTATCGGTCTTTATCTCCCTTTAGATCTCTCCACTCCCATTATGGCAGGAGGGTTGATAGCTCTTCTGGTAAGAAAAATTTCAAAGGAGGAGCTGGCAAAGAAAAGGGAGGAGTTGGGGGTGTTGTTTGGATCGGGATTGGTGGCAGGTGATGCACTGCTGGGCGTGGCGATTGCCTTTATAATTGCATTTTCGTCCAGCTACCGAGCTTTCTACGAAGCCCATGAAGCTGTATCTCTTACTTCTATCTATGGTCCCTGGGTATCTTTGGTTGCTTTTGCCGGGATCTGTTTTATGCTTTACCGCTCATCCCGGATGAAAGGGGCAAGTAGATAAAAGGATTCAACTTTCATCTTCATGGTGAAAGAAATTATTTTCTACCACGGCAAGTTTGTTTTAAATTTTGAATTCTTTAGAAGTTTTTTTCTCATATTCGACAATGAAAAACTATTTAATCTAAACATATCTGTGAAAGTCAGGAGGAGAAATGGATAAGCTATTCAAAGCAGCACAGGTGGCGATGAACAATTGCATGGCAGTGAAGAAGGGCGAATCTGTTTTGGTGATTACGGATGAGCCTGAAAGAAAGATTGGTTATGCTTTGTGGGCGGCGGCAAAAGAGATAGGCTCTGAGGCAATGCTATTGGAGATTCTGCCACGATCCAGTAATGGCGAGGAACCTCCTGAGGCGGTGGCAAAGTTCATGAAGGATTTCGACGTTTTGATGATTCCCACCAGCAAGTCCATGTCTCACACTAAAGCCAGAAGAGACGCATGTGAGGCGGGGGCAAGATGTGCCACCCTTCCCGGTATCATAGAAGATACCATGCAAAGGACCTTAAACGCTGATTATCATGAAATCGCCCAGCGAAGCATTAAGCTGGCAGAGATAGTGAGTCAGGGGAAGACAGCTAAAGTAACCACACCTGCGGGGACAGATATTACCATGAGCATAGAGGGAAGAGAGTGTCATGCAGATACCGGTCTGGTGCACAATCCCGGTGACTTCTCCAATCTGCCTGCGGGTGAGGCTTACATCGCTCCGGTGGAGGGGACGGCAAACGGAATCATCATGGTAGATGGTGCCATGGTGGGAAAGGTGAAAAAGCCCATCAAAATTGTAGTGAGGGACGGTTTTGCCACCCAGATTACCGGAGACAGGTCCGCTCAAGAATTAGAGAAGATACTGGAGCCTTTCGGTCAGCCGGGCAGAAATGTCGCAGAGCTGGGGATTGGGACCAATCATAAAGCTCAAATAGTGGGGAGCGTTTTAGAAGACGAGAAGGTCATGGGCACGGTGCATATGGCTTTAGGAGATAACAAATCCATGGGGGGAAATGTATCGGTTCCCAGCCATTTAGATGGAATCCTTTTGAAGCCCACCCTGTGGATAGATGATAAAAAGATAATGGAGGATGGAGAGCTAAAAATATAAGCGAAACTTGAGTTTTTTCGGAACTGATACAAAGCAAAAATGATTTTTATGTGTCATTCTGACCCCGCCTTTGGCGGGGGAAGAATCTGACTTCCACCAGTCTGCGTGTAACGCTCAGCCAGACGAGAAGGCTTTAAGCCAGGCAAACATATTGAGATGTTTCGCTTCGCTCAACCCCGCTATTGCGGGATTTCGCTTCGCTCAACATGACAGGTCCCATGGATCCTGCGGACAATCCGTCAATTTATTTAATTCGTTTGCTATAAATTGACATAAACAAATGTTGTAGTCCGGAAATAAATAAGCAAGTATAAAAAATATCCCGGAAGTCAAACCAGCAGGGGAGAGGCAAGCGGAAAGAGGGATTCCTTCTCCAACATGATTTAAAGCAGATGCGTAGCAAATAAGGCGCTTAAGGGAAGATTTAAAATGAAGCAGATACTGGTTATTCTCTCCATGCTTTTGGTTTTGTTTTTTGCCTTCGAATGCGGGAAAGAAAATAAGCCAACCAATCCAGAGTTGGAGTCCCCCAGTTATTATTTCCCCATCAACTCTGATTATAAGTGGACTTATGTCAGTTTAGGTTATGACTGTGTCGCTACCGGCGACAGTTTCGTCATCACAGCGGTAAATAGAAACACCAGACCTGAAGGTTCTGGCTGGGACTTGGTCTCATCAGCCAGTGGGGGGACCAGCTTCGTTTACCATGTGGCCGACACCATTTTTTATAAAAAAGATGTCACGTCTACTTTGCCACCATACAAGGTTCTGGTTGGACCCATCCGGAAAGGGACCTTCTGGAGAGACACCCCCATCTATGGGTACGAGTATGACATTGTGGCATTCGAAGATCTTTATTCCTCTATAGCAGGGGAGACTTACCGGGGTTGTGCCAAGATTAAAAGGACCCTGTCGGGTTCCGCAACGTTCAATTATTTCTGGTGGGCGCCCCAAATCGGAAAGGTGAAAGAGGCTGTATATCAGTCCGAACAGTGCCAGCAGGGGGAAGAACTCAAGCGTCTTGACAAACCTCCACACTTCCCTTAAGGATAATCTTCAGTTTGGTAGGCTTTTAGTATTTTTTTCTTCTTTCGATAAAGTAGTTTGAGCCGGGCAGAGTTTTGGTAAAACTTTTCAAATCTGTGATCATGTGAGATATCTCACCTAAATGCCTGAACATTCTCTTCTGATTTACTATCACCGCTATGGATAGCGTCATAATGGGGAAACGTTCCTTCTTCCCTCTGCGATTGGTGGTAACGATGTAGCCTCGCAGAACATCTTCTTTCTTGTAACGGCGGATTATCATACGATCAAAGATTTTGATGATCTCATCACATATAGAGTGTACCTTCTCTGGTGGAATGATAAAAACAAAGTCATCTCCCCCTATGTGTCCCACGAAGCCATTCTTGGTGGAACTGTAAACCACGTCCCGGATGATCTCGGAGGTCATCTTTATCAGGCTATCCCCATAATGGTAGCCGTAATAGTCATTGTAAGCTTTAAAATCGTCCAGATCAGCATAACAGGCGGCAAACTTTTGTCCTCTTTTGATCCTTTTGCTCATCTCGCTTTCAATGATACTGGTTCCGGGAAGTCTGGTTGTGGGATTCACCCCCAAATCTCTTCTGCTTCGATTTATAATCATCTTCAGTTTACAGGAGAAAAGCTTTTTGTTCCATTTAGAGAAAAAGAACTCATCTGCTCCAAAATCTAATCCGCTCAAAACGGTTTTTACGTTAGGGTGAGGATGATATAGAATCAATGGAGCTAAGGATAAGATGGGATGTTTTTTTATACGTTTGGTCAAATTCAGTTCGCCTTTAAAAGAACCCGCACCAGCTATGACCACCAGATCCAGAATATATTTCTGAATCAGGCTCTCCAGTTGGGTAAAGTCGGAGAAAGGAAGAAACTGCACTGGTCTTTTTGTTAGAGATCGTCTGAGCCTTTCTTTGATCTCCACGTCTTTCTGGTATAAAGCACAATAAAACATATAGATTTTCGTTCCTCTCTCTTTTCTAAGGGAACCGGGGTGAGGTTTCGAAAATGTCAGCGTTGTTAAACTCTTAAGATTCTTATTCCCTATTTAGGTCAGCACCTAAATTAGGGAAAAACCGTAAAAAAATGAGCTTGGTTTTTCGGTGAATAGAATACCGAAATCTTGAATTTGCCACCGATTACACTCTGCCGGACAAAGCAAGCCTCTCAGACCTTCATCTTTGACCTGGGATGATGGTCTCGGTGCTCCTGTTTTAGATATTCTCTGTCTAAGTGAGTGTATATCTGTGTAGTAGATATATCGGCATGTCCGAGCATCTCCTGAACTG
>CAYOFL010000076.1:0-14550 GCA_964403165.1 uncultured Ignavibacteria bacterium | reverse complement strand
ATGGCGGCAAGAAAGATGAGCATCTCATAAAGTCCGGTGCACTCCCCCACCACCTCCACGGAGAAGTTGGGCAATGTAACTATGCGCCCGCTCACCCGGGCGGTCAGTCCAAAAAGCTTTAAAAAAAAGCCGGTAATATCTGCAGTCACCACCATCAACCAGGTGAGCTGAGGATTGAATTTGTCGCTTAAGAAGGGAAAGGTAGCGGTGAGAACAACTAAAAGTGCCAAAAAAATCAGGCAGAATTTGATGATAGCTTTGTAGAATTTCGGCTTGGTTTTGGCGGCTTCAACCTTTCTTTTGGATTTTTTCCTTTTTTTCATTTAATCAGATTTTTCCATTTACGCGTAGCGGAGGTTTATGCCACCGGCCGGTCATCGAACCGCAGAACCATCCTTTGACACCAAGCCAGGACGAAATGTGAAGGTTCTGCCATCCGTTTTAAATATACACTTGGGGTTATCTTATTGCAAGGAATTTGTATGGGAGTTTTTTTGAAAGACTTTTTTTGTCCCCTGGCAAGGCACACGGCGAGTAGATCATTGATTTTCACAAGGTTATGTACAACTCTTCCTATCCGAACGTAACCCCTAATTCTCATCTCCACATTCCACTTGCCTGCATTACCGCCATCATGAGTTGTCATTTTTGTAAACGGTTTAGTCAAAAATTGTTGCGGAATCTTTCGGGCTTTTTTGTGATTTTGTTTGGCAACACTAAAAATTATGAAAATTTTGCTTGACATAAAGGACTTTAGATGTTATTATAAATGTGACAGAATGGAGGGGAGGACTGTCATTGTGAAATTATTAAGGTAATACCCTAATATTTTACATGCAGAGCCGTCAAAGCTGTTCTGTAGAGGGAAGGGAGCTGTTTTGTTACTTCAAGAGGCTAAGGAAAAAGGTGTATTCGCTTCAACTTCAACTAAGGTAACTTACTGTAACGGCAAGTTACTTTTTCACAGGTTTTCTGTCCCTGACATAAATTATCAAAAACCTTAGAAAAAATATCTCTATGCAAAGGAGGTAAGTTAAAATGAGGAGTAGAGCTGTTCTTGTGGTTCTGGGTCTTTTGTTGTTCACTTTTTGCTCAGTCGGTTCGACCCAGGCTGCGCTTGATGCCAGATATAGTTCCTTTGTTTCTACTTACAACGGCGAGCATCCCTGGCAGGAATCTGAATCTCCACCTTTTGGTGATGATGATGGTGCAGTTAGCTCAGATGCATCTTCCACGGTCATTATTGTGATCGGTCCTGCTACGTTCATCATAATCAGACCGTCCCGGGTTGTATCTGTGCCAAACGAAATCAGGGGGAGAGACGATTGGTCACGGGGAAAAAACTAAAGGAAAGGTCTTTAGACCAAAATACTATGTCCGAAAATCCGGATAGCTACATTAAAACCTTGAATGTTAAGCTCAGCCTGGTTGAATCTCTACTGCATGAGGGAAACTTCAAGCAAGCTTTAGCAAAGATAAGGGAGTTGGAGAACCAGAAGGTGATAGATGATTTCTCTGCTGAGGCAGGGGAGCTCTCTTGCCTGTGTGCCCTTGCTCTGGACAAGCTGGGAAGGCCGAAGCAGGCTCTCACCAAAGCAAAAAAAGCCTACGAGATTCTAAGAAATACTGAGAAAAATCGAAGATTGGCTCAGGTTCACCAAATCATGGGGAGAATATATCTCAAGCTGGGAGATTTAAAAAATGCTGAGATTCAATTCATCGACACCGCATCCACCTATCGACGGATAAAGGATCTAAGGGGGGTAGCGGTGATATATAATGATTTAGCTCGAGTCTGTTTTATTAAGTCTCAGTTCAACCGTGCAGTGGAATATATAAATGATGCGCTGAACTTTTGCCGTCAGACAAATGACCAGGAGTTTATGGCCCGTCTGCATGGTAATCTGGGCACCATCCTCACCTTGAAGGATCAATGGGAAGAAGCTGAGAAGACTCTGCTTTTAAGCCTGCAGGTGAATGAATTACACCATGATGAGCTCAGCATCTGCAAATCACTTCTATCTTTAGGTAACCTCTCCTGCTTGTTGAGGAAATTCCAAAGTGCCGAAGAATACCTAAAAAGAGCCCTGTCTCTAATCTCGGAAAATAACTTCCTGCGTGAGCTTGCCATATACCACGAATATCAGGGAAGCCTTGAATTTGCCCGGGGCGAGCTGGACTTAGCCCAGAAGCACTTTCAGGAGGCGGTTGAGATCGGCGAGCAGATCGGACCAAAAGGCGCCATCATCAGTCAGGCATATCGACTTCTCTCAGAACTTCAGATAGAAAAAGGAGAGTTCGGAAAGGCTTTAGCCTCCTGCGAAAAATCACTAAACACTTCAAAAAGCATCGGGGAGAGACTGGAGGAGGCTATCGCATACCGAACCTTAGGACGGCTTTACAGCCGGAATGGCCATCCAGCTTTAGTTGAAGAAAATTTCACCCAGGCCACCCGTATGTTGGAAGAGATGGGAGCTAAGTTTGAGCTGGCAAAAACCTATCTGGATATGGGCAAAACCGACAGCTTCGGTTTCTGGGAAAAGACGAAGTTTTTGGCCAGAGCAGAGGATTTAGCTTCACAGTTGGATTCCCCATATTATCTGGCTTTAGTTCATGCGGCTTTTGCTCAACTCTTCTTTCAGAATGACAAACTCACCGAGGCACAAGAATTCCTCCACAAAGCCAGATGCGTGTTTGAGCGATTGCACGAGAAAGCAGATTTAAAGTCGCTTTCTGCTTTGGAAAAGAAGAGCCGAGCCCATCACCCTCCAAGCCAATCCGTCTCCGTAAATTCTTCTTCCGGGTTCTCCTTTGCCAATTTCAATACTAAGGACGGGGCAACCCTGGAGATACTGGAAAACGTTCGACAAATAAGGGACTTAGACATAACGGTCTTGCTGGAGGGAGAGACCGGGACAGGAAAGGATCTTCTGGCTAAGGTGATCCACTACACCAGCAGTCGCAAAAATAAAAAATTCGTGGTGGTGAATTGTGCCGCCCTCCCGGAGACCCTTTTCGAAAGCGAGCTTTTCGGGTATAAGAAAGGTGCTTTCACTGGAGCTGTCGCCGATAAAAAGGGCCTTTTGGATGAGGCTGTTGGAGGAACCCTGTATTTAGATGAAATTGCCGAAGTTCCTCTGTCCATTCAGGTCAAACTTCTGCGAGCCATAGAGGAAAAGGAGGTTGTGCCAGTAGGCGAGGTGAAACCCAGAAAGGTCGATTTCAGGGTAATAACCGCCACAAATAGAGATTTAGATGAACTGGTGCAAGAAGGAGGTTTCCGTAGCGACTTGTTTTACCGTCTGAACGTGATGAGATTTAAATTGCCTCCTTTGAGGGAAAAGAGGGAGGATATTCCTCTTTTAGTGAAACACTTTCTTGAGAAATATTCTGTTGACGTAATGGGACAAAACTCCGTAAACGATGATCGCCATTCTCAGCCAACAGTTCCAACTCTTGATCCCAAAATAATGGAGCTTTTTTCAAACTACGATTGGCCCGGAAATGTAAGAGAGCTGGAAAATGAGGTTAAAAGATCATTAATCGCCTCCAGAGGCGAGGATCGGATCTCCTTTGCGCTCCTATCTGGAAGCTTGGAGAAATTCAACAATGGAAAATCCTCTCAGCCCCACTCTCTTTTAACCCAACTGGCTAAATACGAAAAAGAGAAGATAGAGAAAGCTTTGGCTAAAAGCAATGGAGTCAAAGCCAAAGCCGCCCGGCTTTTGAATATAGACGAAGCCGTGCTCAGGTATAAAATTAAGAAATACAACTTAGTCTTTCCATAAAACCACGCGGGGGCTCTTCATCCTAATAACCTATTCCATTTCATCGGTTGACCGTTAAGGACAGATTCCTTTGTAGGGACGAATCTAAAGGGCTTGTTGAAAAAGTGGTTTTGGAGTGCGAAAGCTTGTCGGAGCGAAGTCCCGATAAATCGGGATAAACTCCAATCCCGCCTTGCGGGGCTTTCGCGTTTTTTTGAAATCCAGAACTTATTGTACCGCCAGCACTTAAATTTCTAGTAAAACCGCCCATATGGGCACTCAGGTTTCGCCCCGCACTTTGCGGGGTGGAGCTGAAGGTTATCAACTAATTATCTTGGTGATTTGGAAAACGGAGACCCGTCTGGGAGAGTAAGAAAAGGAGTGCGCCCCGCCTTTGGCGGGACGCTGCGGAAGCCCCGCGAAGCGGGATCTTCGACTTCGCTTCCGCACTCCAAAGCGAATTTGTCAAATTAAATAGTTGGTGACCATAAGCTCCACCTCTACATTTCCAACCTCTGTTCGGATAGGGGTTTAATCCGTTTGATCCGTTCTGGTTCGGGGTGAGGGTTCATCCTGCTCTTCGGTCCTGATCCCGCCCAGACGGGCGTCCGTCTGGACGCCTTTGGCGGGAGAAGGAAAGGGATTTCCCTGAAGGACACCCCGATAATGACAGTTGTAGGTCGGATATGTCCGAAGGACTATCCGACATTTGTTTTAAAAAAATGAGTATAAAATTAAAAGCCCCGCCGTTGGCGGGGCTTTTAATTTTTTTTTCCTAGTGTGTTACCTGCAAATTTATTTAAAAGTCTGCTGACAGTGAGAGTCGATGGTTCTCGTTTAAGAATTCCTCCTTGTCGGTCACGTAGGCGTAGTCGAATCTGAACCAAGAAGACACCTTCAAGCCCGTGCCGATGGCGAAGTTTCCATCGTTTAGGCCGGCCATAATGGCGGCACCCCAGTTCTCGGAAAACTCCCAGAAGTACTCCGCTCCGAGATGGAAGGTCTCATCGTCCCGGTGTCTGGTTGTGGCGTAATCTATGGGTATTACCAGACAATGATCCTCTCCCAGAGGATAGATGGCCATTCCCACGCGAACTGTAGTAGGAACCGTTTCGTTGGCCACCTTGGTGCCCATATCCTGAACCATCAAGCCTAACGACACCCTGCGATCGACGGCGAACTTGATGCCGACGTCTCCGCCAAATCCGGTCTCGTTCCAGTCGTCGATATCCATGGTGACCACCTTGAAGCTGAAGCCGAACGAGAACATCCTCTCCTGGAACTCGTTTTTGAACGCCCAGGAAAGCAAGAATACGTTGTTCTGATCCTTGAATGTTCCCAGGTACGCACCGCCTTCGTACTTGTAAATTTCATCGATGGCTGAGTTCAACCAGGTGATGCCGAAGGTCCCATAGTTGGTCACCTGGGATGGGGTCCAGCCAAGCGCGAAGTAGTTGAAGGTTCGATCCCACGACATCTCGGCGGCATACATTCCGGTAAAGCTGACACACTCGATGTCTGCCAGTCCTGCCGGGTTCCAGTAGCCGGCTGTGGCATCGTGAGCCTCAGCCACGTACGCACCTCCCATTGCCAGCGCCCTGGCACCCACTCCCATCCTCAGCATGGGAAGCATATGGTTATCGTCGGCCTGGGCACCGGAGATACACACCACTGACAGCAGGCAAAAGACCACTAGGAATTTTGCTGTTTTCCTAATCATTTTCAATCGTCTCCTTTCCATTTCTGAGATTAACAAAGCTTCTATTTCCTTCAGGATGGGTCCCCCAGTTGGGGGACCCACCCGTTGAAACTTTATTTATCCTTGAGCACAGTGATCTTAATCACCTGTGTCTTGACAGTGCCCGTGTTGCGGTCTCTGGCATGGATGTAGCCCAGGTAGGTTCCGTTGGCCACCTCGGTTCCGCTATCCGTCCTGCCGTCCCATTCCTCACACGTACCCGCAGCCATGTCCTTGGAGCCGTTTGTCAGATTCCTGACGAACTCGCCAGCGAAGTCATATATCTTGATGGTGACATCCGCGCGCTTGTTGAGCTCCGGGCAAATGTAAGTCAGTTCTTCCTCCGGATTGAATGGATTGGGCTCGTTGTGCGGCCTGAGGCCGAACGCCAATAGCAGCTGTTCCCAGGATTCAACCTCAAAGGACTTCACTGCCAGGTTGCAGCCGGTCATGTCGTTGACCCGGATCTCGACGTCAAACCCACCGCCATCCTCAGCATCATAGTAGAGCTTGCCCGTGGTGGTGTCGAGGTTGACGTTCTCATCCATGCAGTCTAAGCCCGCGCAGATTAAGAGGCCGTCCTCGTAGAATTCCAGGGTTGACCAATCCACGCCGGATCGGGCGTCACTGATCTTGATCTCGATGGGTCTCTCGTCTGTATCGCCAACGCTGATGGAAGGAGCCTTGTAATCCACCACGAAGCTGCACCGGCGGTACTTGCCATAGTTGCCATTCAAGTCCTTGGGTCCGTTCCCGGTGTAGCTGGTGCCGGAGAAGACGTACATCTCAACCTCGTTGCCATCGCTGCAATCCATGTGACAGCCGTCGATGGTCACCTCTCCGGTCTCGGTGTTGATGTAGTCGGTCAAATCCGGAGCATAGTAGTAGCACGCCTCGCTGCATCCGGTGATGTAGACATTGACCGAGGTCCAATCCACTCCAGCCGGATCGGTCACCCAGAAGGTCAAAGTCGGGTTCTTACAGACGTACTTGTCGTCAAAGACCACCTTCGGTCCTTCGCAATCGGAGGGCAGATCAAAGCTCTTGACTGTTTTGTTGCCTATATTGTCGGTCGCCTCGATGTCCACGTGCTTGGTTCCAGCAGTTGGTGTATACCACCAGAAGGCTGGATTGTGCTCATCCTGCACAATGGCTTCTGCCAGACTGCTATCCTCATACACGTAAACAGAGAGCAGACCTGACATATCATCTGTGATCTTAAACTGCAGGGATGCGTCACAATAATCGTCGCCAATGAAGCTGACGACCGGACCGTCTGCGTCAACGGTGTAGTATTGCCAGAAGACGTCCATCTGATTGCCCACGCAGTCAGCTATTCCACACTGGTAGTAGTAGAACTGCGGGTAGTTGCAATCGTAGCACACGCAATCCGGACCACCATAAACGTAGACGTGCAGGTAGCCTCCGTAGTACTCGAAGGTGCCGTCCACACACACGGTGGTGTCATCAACCCAATTCAGCTGATCCGGCCGCAGGGTGCCGATGGGGCTATGGTTATTCGGATCCGGACTGTTGGTCTCATCTCCCCATATGTCAATCCAGACGGAGTTTTTGTCCACGCCAGACTTGGCGTCATTGATGTAGATGCAGAAGTGAGGATTCTCACCCACGTATGCACCTACGCTGTCTGCGAACCACATCTCAGGCTCGGTAGCATCCACCTTGAACTGCAAGGTCTGGGTGCAGGACTGGATATTGTAGTTCTGTGCGCTCACCTGAGCGAAGAAGGAATCTCCCTCAGCCAAACCTGGTGCAGGGAGGCATTGATAATAATTATAATTGCCAGTGTAGTGGTGCAAGTAGCAACCCGGGCAAAGCTCCGCATTTTCAGGATTCTCCCACGGCCGGTAGTAGAGTGCCGTGAAGAGCGATGTATCATTCCAGCCTGCGCCGAAGATTCCAGAGACAGGATCGTAGCCACCGCAATCATACTGTCCATAACCCTTTGCCCATAAGCCACACCAGGTGGTGTCGTCTCCATCATAGATGGGTATGTATGGCTCACCCGGCTTCTTGAGCTTGAACTTTATGCTGGACTTATCGATGGCATCAGTTCCGCCGATGTTGTCGGTGATCAGAGTCCTGAACTTGGGCATGGGGCTGGTGTATCCATCGCAGTAAGGTATAACATCCAGTATGTTCACCACAATGGTCCCCTCACACTCACGCTCCAACAGTCTCACCACTACAAACGGACCCATCAGGCAGTCGGCGGCGAATTCAACGTAATGCTCATCGGTGTTGAATCCTTCCACCCAGGCAGGATAGTAGATGCCGCTTCCTTCCCCGTATTTATACTCTCCATCATCACAATCCCACCAGGCAACTGCCAGATGCTCCTTAGCCACGTCAACGGTTTCATCGTAGTATATCTTGATCTTGGCATATTTGCCATCATTGAAGCAGCAATATTGGTCCCAACTAGTGGCACCAGCTCCAGCCGCCTTTATGTCCTCTCCGCCGAAGTAAGTTACATCATACCACCAACAGCAATAATAGCAGTCTGTGAAGGAAATATGGGTAGCATAGCCGTTATTATCTCCGATGGGAAGGATATCCGATTGCTCTACCGGAGCCCACTCCATTATGGTAGGCGCCACCCAGACGTAGCGAGCATAATCACCAGAGCAGTAAATCGCTCCATCCGGTATGGTAACCTCCACGTTATTGTAACCATAATATGTGCCGTGGGTGCCCAGATCGCACTTCACCTTGAGCAAATCAAAGCTCCCCGTCTTCAGATAGGTCACCTTGGGAGGCTCACCGGTCGCAAAAGGAGGAGTGCCACTGACGGTTACAGAGCTGAAGAACTTGGTCCATCCACCAAACCTAATATCATAGGCATCAAAGGAGCCAGCATAGTTGGTGTTTTGCAAATCAGACTGCATGTGCACGCACTCACCGAAGTAGAACTCAGAGCCCAGTGGCTTAAGTCCAGCAAACATAACCGGAGTCCCAACCGAGGAGCTCTGGTAAACGATGCCCTGCATGTCTCCTGTGCACCAGTTCTTCACAAAGCTCATCTCTCCGAGAATACCTCCATCGTGCGGGGTGATTACACCGTTGTAAACGTCGATGTAAGCCCACGGAGCCATATCGTCGTCCTGGTTGGAACAGCTATCGTGAGAGATTACCCTGATCTGGTAGGTGCCATTCTCCAGAGCAAGCGGATCCCAACTGGTATAGTATACATAAAGCCTGGTGGTATCATCGCAGTTAAAGTAATCTGCGTAATTTGACCAGCCAATTGGTATCCAGTTGGCACTTCCGGAGTCGGCATACTCAAAGAGCAGGGTGGAGACTTTCTCCGAGCTGTAACCAAACATGTAGTTCTCATGGAATCCGCCAATGGTGGTTATCGGAGCAATGATGTCGGAAACATATACGGTCACCTTGCTGGAGGTCTTGATGTTTCCGAGACAATCCCAGGCTTCAACATATATCTCGTAGCATCCCGAGCATCCCTCAAATTCCAAGCCCGAGGTATTCCACTGAACGGTGTGGAACCCGTCATAAGCCGGGCTAACCTCGAAGCACTTGGTGAACTCGCTTGTATCCGGCACTCCGCACCTCCCAATACAAACTTGGATGCCGACCACTCCAGAGTTGTAGCATCTGGTCCAGCCGTCATCCGAGGTGGAATCCATTGCCCATATCTCGATGTCGATCACATCACCTTTGGTGATGTTCATGCCACCTGGATTGGGATCACCCATGATGGAGATCACCTGAGCGAACGGAGCGCTGTTGTCCACGGTTACCATTGTGGCGGGAAGCGACTGGCCCCACCTGCCGGCGGCATTGTGCGCCTCGGCCTTCACCAGATAACGTCCGTCAGCCAGACCGGTGGTGTTCCACTCCACCGAGTACTTGCCACCGGTGGGGAAGTAATCGCGACCGATCTCCTGGTAACTGAATCTGGGATCGAAGGCGTCCTTATACCAAAATTTCACATACTCTAACGGTATGGTCGAGCTGGCAGTGGCATACAGCGTAACCGTGCCAGCCACATAACCCAGAGTGTCTACCGTATCATCCGGGCAGGTGCGCTCGCAGATACGAGGATCCTCCATCACTACGGTGGGCAGCTCGTTGGCCACCGTCACCTTGATGGTGGGCGGATCGTCGTCCACGTTGTTGTCGCAATCGGTGGCAACCGCACGCAGATAATACTCGCCGTCAGGCACCGTGTTTAAGGTGTGCCAGGTAAGCTGGAAATCACTGGGCGGGCCTACACCGTCATCATATTCGCAGGCGTTGGGATAACCGCCATTGACCGGATACCAGCAGGTATCATCAGTGTACGGGCAGTCCGCCGGTCTGTACTCGTAGCACACCTTGCACATTTGAGCGGCGTTTATTGCTGCCACTCTCAGGGTCACATCGCCCCAGACATAGGAATCATTCAGAGGCTCGATGATAACGGCCTGAGATGGCGTCGCATCCAGGATGTACAGGTCGATCCGGTCCTGCTCGGTGTTGCCCAGGCTATCGTGCAGCTCCGCCTTCAACTCCCCTACCCAGTGTCCATAGTCTTCGAAGAAGACTGGACGTATCAATCCATCAGCCAGCGGATTGAAGGTTATGGGCCAGTGATTCGGGTCGAAGGAGGTACCCACGTGCACCCACTCACCGAAGATTTTCAGGTAGTAGTGCACCTTCATCACTTCGCAGGTATCCTCAGACGGCAGGATTGAAACCTCCACGTAAATGTCGTTGCCGGCTTGGACGTAAGCCACGTCGGTTCCCCCCAGATTACTGCTGGGGTTGACGATGCATATCGGAGGCTCCTGACCCTGGTCACACACCAACGATATGGCCGGCTCCGGCGCCTCGTCGTCCACGAACACGGTCAAGGCCGCACCAAAACCCACCGCCGAATTAAAGGTGGAGTCGTCAAAGAAGCCATCTTCGTCATAGTCGAACATGTAATGACCAGCTATGTCCCTGGCCGCGACCCGGATGTCCCAGTAATCGTTGGGCCACATGCAGTCATCTCGCAGCGGTCCACCGCCAGAAGGAGCCACTTCTATATCGCAGCACGGTTCCTCCCATAGGTACATCCAGATGTTGTCGCTCCAGGCTGGCTCTGCCCAGCCGTCGATGGGAATCCAGTATTCGTGAATGTCAGGAACGGAATGCCTCTTGACGAAGAAGCGAATCCGATCTATGTCAATCAACGTGTCTTCCACGACCGCCTTCAGGGTCAATGGGTCGCAAGGTATCTTGGGTATGTCGTGGTTACCGCAGGTGTAGTACAGCTCCTCGATGCGAAGCTTGACATTGGGCTGTTCACAGTCCACGAACACCTTGACCATGTAGGAGGTATCGGCCATGTAGTATTCATCATGGGCAATGACCCTCAAATAGACGGTGTCGCCATGCGCGACCTCATTGGTATTATCCCAGCAGGTAGACCAGCTAACGCAGCACGGAGCACCCGTACCAATCACATCCTCGATCGTCTCCCAATTATCTATGCCGTTGAGGGACCACTGGAATCTTGCCTCGGTGAAGGTAACTCCCTCGCAATGAGCATATTCATACATCCTGGCTGTAATCTGTACACAATTGTAGCCACTGGTGCCGGTGCAAGGAATTCTCTGCCATTCCACCGGCTGTGAGATGTAGACGCAGTGCCCAGGGGGTGGAGGCGGAACGCAGAGCTCCACCTGCATATCAGCTTCCTTATCATTGTCATAATCCTTTACATTAATATAAAGGCTTTGCGTTCCCTCAGGCCAGCCATCCACGCTGATTTCGAAGGTATACGGCATGGTGACATTGTCTTCGTGAATCAGCCTGCACTCGAAGCCGCTGCACGGGCCGCGAACCTCTACCTCGAACGAGTCGGCAGAAATGGCGCCATCAACCGTGATGACCACTGCATTCATGGAATCCCGATATACATCAAATCCGCAGGCACTCTGAGGTGAAGGGAAGCCATTCACGCTTACCAGGTGAAGTGCCGGGGCTAAGGTATCCCAGTAGAAGAAGAAGCGTCCGGGTCTGAAGACATCGTCGTCCACCAGGCAGGTATCCTCCCAAGCTGAGGTGGTATCCTGGCAGTTGCCCACCTCGTCGCATGCCACCACGATCATGTCCACCCATCCGATATAATCCACGCCCTCAAGGCAGTGCACCGAGTCGGTGAAGACATAACTGCCGGCACCACCGGGACGATACATCCACTGATAGCTTGAACACTTAGTCCACCCACCTGGATCCTGAGTCGGGTTCTCTATATCCGGACGGAGCCTGTACCATAGCTGAACGCTATCACCGACATCGTGGGACTCTGAATCAGCCACAGCTTTCACCGGGAACCAGGAACCAAAGGTAAGCCCGGGATCCGGCACGGCTATACAGACATGAGGCGGTGTGGCGTCTGCGTAAGCACCCACCACACAACTGAAATCACCCACGTTGCTGCAGTTATCCTCGGTCTTGATCTTGAACGTCCAGTAACCTTCAGCCAGCGGTTCGGAATGCCAGGTATAATATTGGGAGGTCGGCGACTGCTCTGCCACACTAGTTGCGCCAATGGAATCCCAACCTGAGCCGTCATTGGCCCAAACATAGTAGTAAAACGCATCACTTTCATCGCAGGCTGTATCCCAGGCAAGCGCTATTATCCCCCCAGCTAAAGACTGGGCAGTCAGAGCACAGGGCACGCTGTCCGGACAGAATTGATGATATCCGATTGGTCTGGGCGCGCGCGAGTCCAGGGTCTTATTCAACGTGCCGCTGGCAGTATCACAATTGCCCACATCGTCGCACGCGATGACCCACATTGAATAATCATTGTCTACGGGTGGTGGTTGGGTGTTGTCTGCGTCTTTACCATACAAAATGGGCGGCTCGGTTATGGTCCAGATGGTATCATACACGCCGCCACCTCTATGGGTTAGAGGCAGGGCATGTCGCATAAGCTCATCTATTCCAGCCGAGTCCATCATGGCGGTAACCGAAAAGATGTCTAACCCGCCAACGGTCGCCTCTATCAGCGCCTTATCGCCTAAGCCCAGACAGGCCCACATGGTGTCATAGTCAGTATCCCACTCATAACGCACATCCACATGGGGCGGATCCAGGTCCATGTCAGCACAAATCTCGCCTCTCGAGGTATCGTAGTTGCAGGCATTATCCCAAGCCTCGACAAGAAAGTTCACCGGACAACCACCACTTGAGTCAATAGGCAGGGGATTAGTCAGGCAGAACACCCTTCGGAAAATGCGGTTGTTCTCTTGGAGAGTGTCACTCAACTCCGCCCACTCACCGCCTGGATATGATGGTGAGTTTCCGGCCATCCAACTCGTGTCGACTCGCATCTGAACGCACTCTTTAAGCGGGTCAATCGGGTTGGAAAGACCCTTGCCGATTATCATGATGCAGTCGCCCAAACCGATCTTTCCATCACCATTCCAGTCGTGCACGAGCTCCCAGGTGATCTCATCGATGATGGGCTTTTTGGTGTCGATCCTATACGCCAACTGGTCATGTCCGATACATACGGTATCAATGTTGCCTACAGTATCCTGAGCCCAGGCACAGATAGCCCAATGCCCCGAGTCTGCATCGACTCCATTGAAGCCTCCCGTGTTTCGTTTATCCGGGATTCTGAACCCTGTGGTCCAACAGGTGTCGCATCCGTTTTTCCCTCCGCCGGAACAACCACCTGACTCATCGTCCGGGCACCTCAACATAATGTTAGCCACGCCAAACATATGTTCGGAACTTACGTGGCCCAACAGGTGGACCCATCCGATAACGTGGATGCCCTCAGAGGAGTCGATGTCCCCCTCGACGTTGTGGGCACAGATTCGCACCGAATCCTCCTGATCCACGTTGAGTAACCAGCTCCATCCACTTCCATAGTATGTTTTAAGGGAGCAGGTGTTTGCCTCGATGCAGAACTGCAGATCGAAATCAGGTCCCATAGTGTCAAAGATCAGCGTGTAGGGGTCAAAGAACGGATCGGGAGGACCATTCCATCCTGGGTTGAGCACATCATTGTTATTAGCATCCCCGCCCTCGAGAACGATGTATCCTTCCGGCAGCGTCACCTCAAGACCGGTTTGATGATAATACCCTGGATTAGCGGTGACCGCAGCAGTGTTGACGTCCAGGGTGATGTAAAAAACCTCATCATCGGTGGGAAGAACCTTGTTTATGCCGAGGAAGCTGATCTCCTCATTGATGTCAAACTCTATGCCGCTGGTGACATAAGTCTTCAGCAGCTCATCCTCGCCCGCCTGGAAGCCCGGGGTCGTACCGTCCTCCCTCCAAAGTTTAACCTTCTCGGTGGCATAGACTCTCTGGATGTAGCTTCTGACTTTGACTTTATCCAGAGTCTCACCAGACAAGTGCTCGAGGATGAATCCGATCACCGGCTGATTGTCAGTGTTGACACCCACTAAGTCGTCGGGCACGTCATACAAGGGTACAAAAAAGTCAGCCGCCAGCGTTTGCGTCGCAAACAAAGGCAAGACCAGAAGTGCCACCAGAAACACTGTGGTTCGTAAAGCTTTCATTTTACAAACTCCTTTGTAAAATGGATTAAAAAGGGTTTTAAAAAGATTTTTTTTCTTTTCTTTTGCCATCTTTTTACCTCCCCTCCTTCCTTATGTTATAAGAGTTTTATTTTTTAGGGTGATTTTTTAAAAAAATTCTCTTTTTGGCTCACCCTAAATCACCACTTTCCTTTTTTGTTTCTTGATTTAGAATCCTTTTGGCTCACCTCCTTTATTTTAAAAGAAATTTCTTGTTATTTTCTTTTCTTGTGTTGTCTTTACTCAAGAACAGCTCGACCTCTAAGTTCCAAACTTTTCGCATTCCTCTTAATCAGCGCATCACCCCTTTCATTTCATTATACCAGTATATATACACTACACCTGCTTTTGTTTTTTTCCGCCCAGACGCCCATACGGGCCTGTCTGGGGGCATCTGCCCGCCAAGTGCACGGAAATTAAAAAGAAAGAAAAGTTAAAACTCTCCCCTCCAAAAATTTTTAACTTTCTTTAG
>CAYOFL010000075.1:0-14827 GCA_964403165.1 uncultured Ignavibacteria bacterium | reverse complement strand
AAAGGAGGACTCTGAATCCAACACCAACTATGCCCAGGGAGGCATCGCCTCAGTTCTGGCAAAGGATGATTCCTTCCAGCTTCACATTGAAGATACTATGAGGGTAGGGGATGGACTATGTAATTCTGAGGTGGTAAGAAGGGTGGTGGAGGCAGGTCCGGGATGCATTGAGGAACTGATACAGACGGGAGTTCGATTTACCAAAAAGAGAGGAAAAGAAGGGGAGTTCGATTTAGGGCTGGAGGGGGGTCATTCCAAAAACCGAGTGGTGCATGCCGCTGATCTCACCGGCAGAGAGGTGGAGAACTCACTTCTGAGCGCGGTAAAAGCTAAAAAGAACGTTAAAATCTTAGAAGATCACATCGCAGTGGACTTAATCACCCAGCATCATCTCAAAGGCTACCAACGGAAGCCGGAGGAAAAAGTTAGGTGCTGGGGCGCTTATGTTCTGGACAAAGAAAAAAATTTAGTCATCACCTGTCTATCCAAGGTTACCTTGTTGGCAACTGGAGGGGCGGGCAGGGTATACATACATACCACCAATCCCTCCATTGCCACTGGAGATGGATTAGCCATGGCTTATCGTGCGGGAGCAGAGGTGGCTAATTTGGAGTTCATCCAATTTCATCCCACCGCCCTTTATCACGACAAGGCAGACTCCTTCTTGATCTCAGAGGCAGTAAGAGGAGAGGGAGGGGTCTTGCGACTGAAGTCGGGTGCGACTTTTATGGAGAAATATCATCCGCGAAGGGAGCTTGCGCCCCGGGATGTGGTGGCGCGTGCCATTGACCACGAACTAAAAAAGCGTGGAGAGTCTTGCGTTTACCTGGATATAACCCATCTGGATCAGACGTTCATTAAACTGAGATTTCCTAACATTTATGGGAAATGCCTGTCGTTGGGTCTGGATATAACCAAAGACCCGATTCCTGTCGTTCCTGCCGCTCACTATATTTGCGGTGGAGTGGTCACAGATTTGGAAGGAAGGACAAAAATAGAAAACCTGTATGCCTGTGGTGAGGTGGCTTGCACTGGAATGCACGGAGCAAACCGATTGGCATCCAACTCTCTTTTAGAGGCGGTTGCTTTTGCTCATTTCTCCGCTGAAAGTGCGAAAGTTAAGCTTTCATCCATGAAAGATTTTTCTTTTCCTCCCATCCCTTCCTGGAGTCTGAAAGGGGTATTTGATCAACAGGAATGGGTGATCATCTCTCATAATCGGGACTGGATACAAAAATTCATGTGGGATTATGTGGGGATAGTTCGCTCCAATCGTCGTCTGGAGCAGGCTAAAAGAAGAATCAGCATCCTTTTGGATGAGATCACCGAATTCTATAAGGTCAATCCGGTCACCTATGACGTGATCGAGTTGAGAAACATCGCCACCGTGGCGGAGCTAATCGTCGAATGTGCTCTGAGGAGAAAAGAAAGTCGGGGACTTCATTATAATATAGATTATCCGGATAAGGATGATAAGAGTTGGCTTGAGGATACAGTATTGAAATCAGAGGAAGAATAAACCAGGTGAAACAACAGGAGACTATAATCATACTGGACTTTGGTTCGCAATATACCCAGTTGATCGCACGACGCATCCGGGAAAACAAGGTCTTTTGTGAGATAGTTCCATTCAACCAGAACCCGGAAAGCTATAAGGAGAAAAACTTAAAAGGGATAGTTCTTTCCGGAGGACCCTCAAGCGTGTTTGATCAGGATGCTCCTTTTTGCACAAGTGGAGTTTTCGAGTTAGGCGTTCCGGTCTTAGGAATTTGCTATGGCTTACAGCTTATCGGCAAACTTTTCGGGGGAGAGGTAGAAAGATCACAAAAAAGAGAATATGGAAAAGCCATCATTCACATCGACAGAGACGAAGATATTTTTTCGGAAATAAGGACCAACACCCAGGTATGGATGAGTCATGGCGATCATCTCTCCACACCACCTCCGGGGTTTGAAGCTTTGGCCCATACGGAAAATATTCCCTTCGCCGCCATAGGCAGGAAAGAGAGGAAAATGTTTGGACTGCAGTTTCATCCGGAAGTGGCTCACACAGAAGAAGGCAACCGGATCATCCAGAATTTCCTATTCCGAATCTGCGGGTGTGAAGGAAGCTGGACCACTGAATCGTTCATCGATACAACCGTTTCCAGGATCAAAGATCAGGTAAAAGATGGCAAAGTAATCTTGGGACTTTCCGGCGGAGTGGATTCATCTGTATGTGCCATTCTGGTAAATAAAGCCGTGGGCAAACAGCTTCATTGTCTCCTGGTGGACAATGGTCTGCTCAGAAAAGACGAAACACAGGAAGTGGTCTCCGCCTTTAAGAATTTTGATTTGAACCTGAAGTTGGTGGATGCTTCCCAAAGATTTTTGAGCCAGCTTAAAGGGGTAATCAATCCGGAGGAGAAAAGAAAGATAATCGGGAGGGTATTCATTCAGGTATTCGAGGAAGAGGCGCAAAAGATCGAAGATGTGGAATTTTTAGCCCAGGGGACCCTGTATCCGGATGTGATTGAAAGCACCTCTTTTAAAGGACCTTCTGCCACTATAAAATCTCATCATAACGTGGGCGGCTTGCCGGAACAGATGAACTTAAAGCTAATCGAACCCTTAAGGGAACTGTTCAAAGATGAGGTAAGAGAATTAGGGAGAAAATTAAACCTGCCAAAAAGCATAATCGGTCGGCATCCCTTTCCCGGGCCGGGTCTGGCAGTGAGAATCCTGGGAGAGGTGACCAAAGAGAGGCTTTCGGTTTTAAGAGAAGCAGATGATATTTACATTTCCGAGCTAAAGAATGCAAATCTGTATAATAAAATATGGCAGGCTTTCTGTATTCTTCTGCCGGTCCAGAGTGTGGGGGTGATGGGAGATGAGAGAACCTATGAGGATGTAATAGCTTTGCGGGCAGTCACCTCTGTGGATGGCATGACCGCTGACTGGGCTCGAATCCCTCCAGAAATTTTGGGCAAAATCTCCAATCGGATCATAAACCAGGTGAGAGGAGTTAATCGGGTAGTATACGATGTCTCCTCTAAACCCCCCGCCACCATCGAGTGGGAATAAGTCCATTCCTGACATGATCTTGTAGGGACAGGGCTCGTCCCTGTCCGAATTCTGAAAGACGGACAGCCACAAGGGCTGTCCCTACGGTTAATTGACCGGTCTGCCTGAAGTCATGCGACCTGTAGGGGCAAGATACTCCCGAAGCATTTGGGTAGCCGCAGGCTTCAGCCTGCGTTTCATTCGCCCATATGGACGCCTACCAAATCAAATTCCTAAGATGGTTACCAAAAGAAGACTTCCACTATTCATGAAAGTTGACTTTTGCTTCTTTTCATATTAATTTCCTGAAAGTAGTGACTCTTAAGCTCAAAGGAGTGTTCTATGGTCAAAAAATTCAAAGGAAAGGCCTGGGTGGTCGGCGATGACATTGACACCGATCAAATCTATCACGGACAATATCTTCCCTTAACCGATCCGAAAGAGATGGCAAAACATGCCATGGAATTCGTTCCGGGAATGGAAAATTTTGCCAAAAAGGTAAAGCCGGGCGACATAGTGATTACGGGAAAGAACTTTGGATGCGGTTCCTCACGTGAGCATGCGGTGGTCTGTCTGCGAGAGAATGGAGTAAGCTGTGTGGTGGCAGATTCTTTTGCTCGCATATTTTATCGTAACGCAGTGAATCTGGGCTTTCCCCTTCTGGAATGTCCGGGAATCTCTAAAATTGTAAAGACAGGAAACAAAGTCGAAGTGAATTTGGAAACCGGGAAGGTAACTAACCTCTCCACGAAGAAAACGTTGGAAGGACAGCCGCCATCAGGTCTAGAGTTAGAAATCGCCGAGAAGGGCGGGCTTCTGAATTACTTGAAAGGTTAAACGGGAAGTGGATCTATCGGCGTACTCCTCATTCCGCAATTGCCGAGTTTTGTAGTTGCCCAATTTATTGGGCATTTGATTCAGTTCGATAAATCGAGCAACTACGTTTATATTTGTGTCAGGACTGAGGTCCTGACACAACACAAATATGTTAACTTATTTAATTTAAAACCTTAAGTTAGGTTCTGGTCTTTTGTAATATTACAACATTGACTTTTAAGGCAGGTTTCTTTAGTTTCGTTAGCAAGACGTGGATTCACACTGACTATTGAGACAAGGATGAACAAACCGATTCATTTTAAGAAGGTTATCTCTGCCAGTCGCCGGGTGGACTTACTTACTTTCTATTCGGACTTTATGGTTAAGAGATTGGAGGAGATCGGGACAGAGAACATACATACGTTAGTTATCTGGACTAAAAACCCTCAGAACATGTTAGCCCATCCAAAATTAAAAGAAGTGTTGAAGAAGTTGAACCAGATTTATGTTCTATTGACCATCACCGGATTAGGGGGGACAGCTTTGGAGCCTCATGCGCCAACAAAAGATCAGGTTTTTAAACAACTTCCCCGAATCATCGATCTTCTGGGATCTTCCCAGAGATTGGCTGTCCGTTATGATCCATTAATAGATGTAATTTATCAGGAGAAAATCCGCATCTCTAACTTAGATATAAATCTATTCGAAAAGATACTTTCTCAGGCGCACATTTTGGGAATAAAAAGAGTCATCGTCTCTTACGTCACACTTTACCAGAAGGTGGAAAAAAGACTAAAGCAGAATGGCTTTAAAGTTGTGGATCACCGCATAGAAGAAATCGTCGATTTCATTAAGAATCAGATGATACCCCGGACAGAAAAGCTGGGTATGGAGCTTTCCACCTGCGTGCTTCCAGATTTAACCACCAAAGGTTGCATTGATGGGAAGATTTTAAGTGAGCTTCATCCATCACAGGAACCGTGCTCAAAAGCCAAAGACAGAGGCCAGAGAGAGAACTGTCATTGCACCAAATCCACCGACATCGGACAGTGGTTTGCTTGCTACCATAATTGCCTTTATTGCTATGGTAATCCGACTCCAAGACGGGGCAGTAGAATAAACTCATGAAGGTACAGTGGGATGCCTTCACCTTTCATTGAGAGTTGCCTTTGAGCCGCAGTAGCCTGCGTGGAATGTAACATTTTGTAGTTTAAAGAATTACAAGAAAACAACCGGAAGTGGCTTAATCATCCCTGGCGCAGAAAATTGCGGTAAACCGTTTCATCCCCTTTTGTATTTTTTCGGCTTCGACAGAAACTTCAATAGTATCAGCGAGTTAAAGAAGTCAAAAAAGGTAAAAGGTGTTTTTAGTATGTTGGCACAAATTTTGAAGATATAATAAATGTCATTCCCTTTCTTTACTTCTAAACTCCCCTAAGCTTTGTCCGCCATCTTGAGGGCGGGTGGACAAAGCTTTTTTTATGCGGCTTTTGCCATAGTCCCCTCTCCTTCTTAAGGAGAGGGGTCAGGGGTAAGGTCTTCAAAATGTCAATTTTATCAAATCCTCAAGATTCTTATCAAGAATCTTAACCCCAAAATCGAAAAGCACTTTTCTATTTTTCTCTCAACACTTTTTCGAAAGCTATCCAGAAAGGATCAACCCTGGGATGTTCTAAGTGTTTCTCCCGATTACCTTCAACCAATAATATCCCTTTCTCTTCAGGGATCACTTCCCCTACAACAGAGGAAGCAATATTTTTCTCTTTTAATTTCCTTACTACCTGTTCCGATTTTTCTTCCCTGCAGGTGATAATTAAAGTCCCTTCGGAGATGGAGCTGTAGGGGTCCATGGCGAATTTCGAACATATCTTGTCCACTTCATCTGAGACGATTATCTTATCTTTTTCTATTCTCATTCCCACACCAGACGCTTTTGCGATCTCATAAAGCCCGCCCCAGACTCCGCATTCGGTGGCATCATGCATGGCAGTTACCCCATTTTCCCTCGTCCCTACCTCTACTGCGGTCAAAGCATCATCCACCACGGACATCTGCCAGAATATCTTCTCTGCCCTCCGGCTGAAATCCTTTCCAAAATACTCTTCTATTTTGCTTTTGAAAGCGACCGCAAAAATTCCGGTAGCCTCAATGGCAGCTCCTTTGGTTATGATAACCTGATCTCCTATCTTTGCCATCTCCGGGGAGATATATTTTGATTTATCCCCTATGCAGATTACCGTGGCACCTCCTACCATAGGGTAATTACACCCATGATACCTGGCAGTGTGTCCGCTGATGATATTCATTCTCATCTTCTTGCATTCCTCACTTATCATTTGCCATACGGTGGTAAGTTCTTGTTTGGTCATGCTCAAAGGGAGGTTCAAATCTATGGATAGATAGGTGGGTGGCAGTCCTGAGGTGACCGCATCTGAGGCTAATATGTGGATGGCAAACCAGGCGGCTCTTTTAAAACCATATTCGGGAACTATGAAGACTGGATCGGTGGTGGTCACCATCACCTTGTTCTCCCCTATGTCCACAACTCCTATGTCAACGCCATGCCTTGGTCCCACCAGGACAAGATCGGATTTTGCCCCTAAATTTGGGTAAATCAGTTCATCAAAGATTTCCGGTGAGATTTTTCCCACGTCTGGTAGCCTATTATTGGACATATTTTCTCCTTTCTAATAAAAAACCGTCATCCTGATCTGAAGGACAACGGCATCGGTTTTCTTCTTCCCTACGCTGGCATTACCCAGATCAGGTACTGAGGGTATGATCTCAGGCTGTCCTCATCTTTGACAGGGACGACCACCCCTAACTATATCTTTTTCATAAAGATTTACGGAAACCCGAAGCCTTTGTTAATAAAAACTTTCTTGCAGATTAACTTTGCCTCTACCTCGACTTATAGTTGAATTGGTTTTCTTCTAAAACCTGACAGATTTGTGTCGATTATAACAGAAGGGGGATTTTGGATTGACTTTATTCTTTTTTTAAGGTAAAAGAATGGTGCTAATTAAGTTCAAAAACTTAAGGGTTTAATATATGGAAATTACCACCAAACCTAACTATGCCCAAGTGTTAAAGCAAATAAATGCAGCGATCAGAACATTAGAGATATATCCTCCTGGACATCCTGCAACTCTCCAGGCGGCGGAGAAATCTTTCTTTGCCTTACAGGAGATATTCAAAGATACAAACCACCTCACCATCAGCCAGGTGGAAGATAGACTTATCGTTAACGGAAAGAACATAGAGGGTGCGGATCTTCTAAAGAGGTTGCTGGAGGAATTTAATAACCAGAATATAAGTAGTTTGACGCTCACTAAAGGTCTTACCAAAGAGGAATTCGGCAAGTTCTTAAGCTTTTTTGTAAAACCATTGGGCAAAGACACCCCATCCAAAAGCCTTCCGGAGTTTCTCAAAAGGAATCAGATCCAATCAATAAAGGTGGATCAACTTAAGTATGAGCTGGTGACTGAAGACGAGGTGGTGGTAAAAGCGGAAGTGTTAGAGGGAGCGGACCTGAAAGCTCAAATCTCCAATATCATGAGAGATAACCCCAGCCTGGTGAGAGATGTCATTTTGAACAAATCGGTGAGACAGGAAACTCTCGTGGAAAAACTTGGCTCTAAGATAGACTTAATACAGTTGACAGAGGAGATTGGGGAGCAGGCAAAGAACCTTTCGGATGACGAGGTTTTGGGCCTTTTGGCATCCAGTTTAAAGCAAAATCTGAAGAAGCCTGAATCAAAAGATTCAGGCTCGGAACTGAACGAGGTGGTGGACCTGGTGCATAAGCTTCTCGAAGACAGGGAGAAGAGAAAACTTCTGCCACAGGTAAAGAAGATGCTCTCCGAGCGTGGAATAATAGAGAAAAAACATCTAGACTTCCTCTTTGAGGAAAAGTGGCTTAAAAGCCAGGAGGTTTTGGATGAGCTGTTAAAGATGATAGAGAAACTGGGGACCGAAGAGGTGGACTTTGAGAGATTCATGTTTCTGGGGCAGCGGGTGATAAGCTCAGAGGACACTAAAATCAAATTCTATACCATAGACAAGTTACTTTCCAGATTAGATTCTGAAAACAGCCAAACCAGGAGCCTTGTTGTCACAGCCTTAGAAAAGGCATTAACTCACTTTATCCAAGGAAAGATGGAGTTCGAGCTCACACACATTATGAACAGATTGTATAAGAAGGTCAAAAACCAACTCCTTCCAGCTGGCATCTTGAAGGACATCTCCCAGCTTTTCAAGATCATATTTTTTAATATGATTCAACAACGAAAGTTCAAAGAGGCGCATAAAATATTGCTCCAATACGGTGCTCGTTTAAATCCAGAGGTAGCATGTCCCCAGGAGGTGAAAAAGATCGTCCAAAACTTCCTTAGTGAAATCTCCGATGAATTCACCCTTGCTACCCTGATAAATCACATGAAGGAAGGAGTCCCCTTACAAAAGATCAAACTGGTGGAGGAGATTTTAGAATCTCTCGATAAAAATAAGGTAGCAGAAAAACTTTTGGATATCTTCACCTTGGATGATAGAATCGCCCGGATAAGCGCACTGCGGGTGTTAAGCCGACTGGGGAAAAACTCGGTATCTGCTATTTTGGGTCTTCTGTCTAATTTGGGCACTTTCAACAGAAAGAAACAAACTGGGCTCTTGGTAGATGAACAATGGTATAAGGTGCGGAACTCCATCTATGTTCTGGGGAATATACCAGACAAGGAAAGCGTGCAAATTTTATCAAAGCTTAGCCAGGACCCGGACATAAGGGTGAGGCTGGAGATTGTCAAAGCCTTAGAAAAGATTGGCAGACCGGAATCGGTGGGTGCTCTTTTGACCTTATTAAAGGACCAAGAAGACGAGGTGCGTGGAAGTGTCATCGCCTCTCTGACCGCACTGGGCGATAAAAGTTGTCTTCAGCCTTTAATGGAGCATTTTCGACATAAACACAAAGATAGGATGATAACTCTTACTGCCATCGGTAAAATCGGTGCAGAGGAGTCAATTGAGTTTTTGTTAAAGATCCTCTGGGATAGGAATGAGAAGATAAAAGATGTGCCCCCCAGACAGCAGGATGAGATCAAGATTGCTGTATGTAATATTCTGGGCAAAATAGGCTCTTTAAAATTAGCGGAGGAGCTTAAAAAATTCGTAAAACAAAAGAAAAGACGCTTGAGGAACTTGTTGAAGAAAGACAAAGTGCTGGAGTCTGCCAATCGGGCATTGAAGATGATGGAAAGCAGGAATCAGGGAATCCCCAGACCGTGGAGCAGAGGATGAGCATAAAAAACAAAAGCGTAAGCTGAAGCTTGCTGTCATCGTTGATATCAGAGGTAGCCGCCCGTATGGGCGAAATTGATGCCCCAATTGACGATTAACTTTTAAAAAACCGTAAACTACATCTTTTCTCAAGATCCTGCGGACAAGGATATACGATCTTAAAGCAATCCCGGATTTTTCTTTAACCGATGCTTGACTATCAGTTCAGAGAATCGCCAGTTTACTCCTCTGGATAAATCAGTTATACTTTATCAGTGAATGCAGACTTCTGGTTATGTGGAGTTGATTTATCGATCACGATTTGTTATCTTAAATTATATGAAAAGGTTAAATTTTCTCATAACTCTTTTTCTGTTGCTCTCCAGTTCTTCCTATGGACAATACTACTTCGGCAAGAACAAAATTCAATATACCAATTTCGATTGGCAGGTTTTAACCACCCAGCATTTTGAGATCTATTTTTACCCGGAGGAGAAGGAGATTGCCCAAATCGCTGCCAACTGTGCAGAGGAAAGCTACCGGTTTTTGGAGAACAAGTTTAATCATCGTATAGGGAGAAAACTTCCCCTGGTGGTTTACAGCTCCCCCAATTATTTTGCCCAAACTAATATCATCCCCTCCCTTCTTCCAGAAGGTGTTGGCGGCTTCACCGAATTCTTAAAAGGGCGTATGGTCATTCCCTTTAATGGCTCGTATTCAAATTTTGCCCGGGTGATCCGGCATGAGTTGGTCCACGCCTTCATCATGCATAAGATTCCATATGTGATGAAGGCTCACAGAAGATTGAATTATACTGGACTACCTTTGTGGTTTGAGGAGGGTCTGGCTGAACACTGGTCCAGAAAGTGGGACAGCGAAGCAGATATGATGATTAAAGATTTAGTCATCTCTGGAAGGTTTCTCCGACTGGAGGATGTCTATCAGGTATATGGAACTTATCTGATGTACAAGATCGGCGAAGCGTTTTGCGCTCATCTTAAGAAAGAATATGGGGATGACAAGATCGGATTGCTTTTTGAAAACTATTGGAAGGCAACTGCCTTCAGCCAGGTCTTCCGACTGACCTTCAATAAAAGTTTAAAGGAGGTCTGGAGTGAATGGGAATATTCTTTAAAGAAAAGATATTTTCCGGAGATAAAAACCAGAGACCTGCCAGACCGCATCTCCACCCAACTCACCTTTGAGGGGATAAACATAAAGCCGGAACCGGTTTTTTTGTCCGATCAAAAGTGGGTGGTGTTCAAATCCAATAAATTGGGATATTCCTCCATCTGTATGATGTCACCGGAAGGGGAGAAGAAAAAATCAATCACCTTAATCAAGGGAGAAAGATCGCCTCAGTTCGAATCCTTGCACCTTCTGAAAAGCAAGATCGGAGTCTCCAAAGGTGGCAAGATTGCTTTCGTCTCCAAGAGTCATGAGAATGATGTGCTATACGTGTATGATATAGCCCAAAGAAAGATCACCGATAAAAAGAGATTTTCAAACCTAATCGAGCTTTCTTCGCCCACCTGGTCTCCACATGCTCAAAAAGTGGCTTTGGTGGGAGTCACCAAGAATGGATATTCTGATCTTTATGTATATGAACTAAAAAGCCGGCTCTTAATCAGATTGACCAACGACATATATGAGGAAAAGGATCCCAGTTGGTCCCCGGATGGCAAAAGCATCGCCTTTGTTTCTGATCGGGGTCCCTGGGGAGAGAAAGGTTTTTTAAATCTTTTTCTGTTAACTCTTCCGGAAAACAAAATTATCCCCCTGACCTTCGGTGCGCACCACGATCTGGCGCCGGATTGGTCTGCTGACGGCAAAAGTGTGATTTTTTCATCTGATCGAAATGGTCCATATGATCTTTACCTCTTATCCCTTCATGCAGAAAACGATTCTTTTCAGGTAAGTCAGCTTACCTTCTTTTTGACTGGCGCATTTGATCCCAGTTTCTCTCCAGACGGTAAGACTATTTTCTTTACCGCTTACGAGAAATACAGTTTTCAGATACATAAAATGAGTTTAGATAGTGCCGTCGTGGAATATGCTATCCTTTCAAAAGAAGCAAACCTCCCCTCCCACACAACTTCACCTACATGGAAACCACAAAAGATTAAAGGAGACCAGGAGAGTGGATCGGTAAAATATAAGAATCGATTCTCCTTCGACATCGCTCAATCGGTCATAGCGTATGATGCGGTTTATGGAACGGTGGGAGGGTTGCAGGTGGCATTTACCGACATGCTGGGAAACCATCAGTATTTTTTCCTTTTAGGCAACAGCGCCCGTTCGTCGGATAAGTTTCTCTCCAGCTTCAATTTAGGCGTAACCTATATAAACAAAACCCATCGCCTCAACTATGGGTACGGAATCTACCATCTCAAGGATGAGTATTACGACGAGTATTATGGCTTTTATACGGAAAGGCAGTATGGAGGACTAATTCTGGCAAGCTATCCGCTATCTAAGTTCAAACGGGTGGATGCCAGCTTTTTCTTGCGTCAGTCCGATCGGGACGTTTACATTAAAAACAGAGAAAGAAAAGCACTTCTTTCCACCAACTATATTTCCTGGATTCTGGACACCAGCATCTGGGATCTGGTGGGTCCCATCGATGGCACCAGACTTAACCTCACCTTAGGTCTTACCGTGAATTTGAATAAAGGGGAAGCGTATAACAAACTCATCCTGTGCGATTTCAGAAAGTATCTCAGGTTAAAAAGGAATAGTTGCTACGCTATAAGAGTTATGGGATTCTCATCTGCCGGCAAGGAGCCCCAGAGATTATATCTGGGAGGGAGCTGGTCTTTGAGAGGTTATGACCGGAGAGCATTTTATGGAAGACATCTGATTTTGCTAAACAACGAACTACGATATCCTCTGATTGACAATCTCTCCATAGGCTTTCCCTTTGGAAAGATATCCTTTCATGCGATAAGGGGAGCTTTATTTTTCGACGCAGGAAATGCGTGGGAGGATGAATTTGATCAGCTCTATGGAAGCTTTGGAATCGGAGCCAGGATAAGCTTTGGATATGTCATGGTTCTCCGCTTTGACGTCTCTCGAACCACCGACTTCAAGAAGATAAGCAAGAAAACCGATTTTGACTTCTTCTTCGGATGGAACTTTTGATGAAAAAAATTATTACTCCTATGATTTTGTTCCTGGTAGCGTCATGTGCCGGTGGGCTTAAATTCGAAGAGTTCAGCTCCTTTGATTTGCCCGACTGGAAAAGCTTCCGGGGAGTTCACCAGAATAGTGCATGCGTTTCTTCGACCATTGAGGTGCCGAATAAACTTTTATGGAAATATGACGCTAAAAGACCTTTAAAATCATCGCCAATTGTTGTTGGTAAAATTGTGATCGTCGGATCATTGGATAAAAGAGTGCATTTTCTCGACGCACTCTCTGGGAAAGACCTGGGGGTCTTTAAAACCCCTTCACCTATTTCCACCTCAGCCTGCGGGGAGGATGCTACAATTTATTTTGGTCTGGACAAAGGAAAGGAAACTCAACTAGCCTTAAATCTCCGAGACGGGGAGATTTTGTGGAAAAGGAAGTTAGGAGATATATCCTCTTCTCCCACGTTGTGTGAAGACAAAATCTTTGTAGGATCAAGCTTAGGTATTTTGTGGGCTTTAGACCAAAACACTGGTGAGGTAATCTGGGATTTTGAAACAAATGCTTCCATCATCTCCACTCCAGCCTGTGATGATCATCCTTCATCCACCACCGGTGAAGGAGTAATCTGTTTTGGCTCAACTAATGGCTACTTGTATGCTCTGGATATAGATAGTGGAGAGGTCAGTTGGAAATTCAAAGCAGAAGGTGCCATCTTTTCATCTCCGGCTATAAAGAACAAAATGGTGTTCTTTGGATCGGTTGATGGAAATCTGTATGCTGTAAGTCTGAAAGATGGCGCACTTATGTGGAAATTCAAGACCCAGGCTGATGTATATTCCTCTCCCGCGGTGGCTGAAAGTCTGGTATATATTGGGTCAAACGATTATTTCATGTATGCGGTGAATCAAAAGACCGGAAAGTTTAGCTGGAAATTCAAAACTGAGGGGTTGGTCCGCTCTTCTCCCATTGCAGTGGGTGATAAGCTTTTCTTTGGATCGTATGACGGCAATTTTTACGTTGTTAATCGTTTCACCGGCAGACTTCTATGGAAATATCAAACCGAGGGGATGATTTCATCTTCACCTGCCTATTTTGATGGAAAAATCTACATAGCCTCGGAGGATGGCTTTTTGTATTGCTTTGGATATTAATTAAGAGTTGCCATTTTCCGATGGTGGGAAGGTGAATTTTCATATGTCGCCACGAAACATTCTGATGGTTCAGATGTGACCATAACAAATCAAAAGACGCCATCAGAAATTTTCTTTGGATGTAGTGGGAAGATTAGATGGATCAAAAAAGTATGAATTTAGCCCATCTGGGCGGCTACTCCATTTGAGAAGGGATGTAATTTTGCGGTCGCCTAATCTACCGATTCACTGTCCCAGCACGTAGATGATTTATTGATGTGAAATGATCCCAAAAAGATCAATTAACCTACAGGTAAATAAGGGAACTCTATGATTCTGCTTCTGATAATGGATGGATATGGGTTGAGTCCTCAAAAAGAGGGTAACGCCGTAGCTTTAGCTTCCAAGCCCCATCTGGATGAGATTTTCGCAAAATACCAGCATACCACTCTGGGTGCCTCGGGTCTGGATGTGGGTCTACCCGATGGACAGATGGGAAACAGCGAGGTAGGACACCTCAATTTAGGCGCCGGCAGGGTGGTCTATCAGGAGATAATCCGGATTGATAAGGCAATCGGGGAAAAAGCCTTCTTCGAAAATCCCGTTCTGGTGGAGGGAATGGAGACGGCAAAGCAAAGAGACGCAAGCTTGCATCTTTTAGGTTTAGTCTCAGATGGATGCGTGCACAGCTCCCCTAATCATTTATATGCTTTGCTGAAGCTGGCAAAAGAGAGAAGAGTAAAAAAAGTTTTTGTGCATGCGTTCCTGGATGGAAGGGATACCTCCCCCACCGCAGGAGCAGGATACGTTCAAGAACTTCTGGATAAATTTAAGGAGATTGGAGTGGGGAGATTAGCCACTGTGGCGGGACGATATTATGCCATGGACAGAGACAAAAGATGGGATCGGGTGGGAAAAGCATATAGAGCTATGGTAAATGGTGAAGGGATTCAGACCAGCGATGCGATCAGCGCCATAAAGAAGTCCTATACGGAAAATGTCACCGATGAATTCATTCTGCCCATGGTGGTTTCAGGCGATGACGATCCGAAAGGGGGAAGGATCAAAAAAGACGATGTAGGAATATTCTTTAATTTCCGGGCTGATCGTGCCCGCGAGCTTTCTTATGCATTAACCGATCCAGATTTCAAAGAATTTCCCCGGCCGGATAATTTTACCATCGACTTAATCAGCCTGACTCTGCACGATGACAAACTAAAATCCAGAGTCGCCTTTCCGTCAATTAAGTTATCCAACATTCTGGGAGAAGTTCTGGCAAGAGAGGGAAAAAAACAGCTTCGCATCGCCGAGACTGAGAAATATGCACATGTTACCTTTTTCTTCAATGGAGGAGAGGAGAAACCATTTGAGGGAGAGGACAGGATTTTAGTCCATTCGCCCAAGGTTGCCACCTATGATTTAAAGCCGGAGATGAG
>CAYOFL010000074.1:0-15080 GCA_964403165.1 uncultured Ignavibacteria bacterium | reverse complement strand
TTCCACACCGTTGGTACTGAATAACACGGTCGCACGTAACAGCGGTTACGCCGCTCAAGCTGGCGGCATAGTCTGTCAATTAGGCTGTTCACCGACTTTAATCAACAACATCGTCTCGGACAATATCGCTGGTTATGGAATCCACTGTTCAGAGAATTCCTTTCCCTCAATATCATATGATGATGTCTGGAACAACGCTGAAGGAAACTACTATGAGTGCACCCCCGGCGAAGGCTGCATCTCCGCCGATCCGCTTTTTTGCAACCCTCCGGCTGGAGACTACCACCTTCGACCCTCTTCTCCATGTGCCGGCACTGGTCAGGGCGGCTCCGATATGGGAGCCTTCGGCGTGAAGTGCGGGGTTAATGTGACCCCAGGTCCCGACCAAAGCGACACAGCCACCACGGATGATGTCTCGGTCAAGTTCTATATCGAAAACCTCCAACTGCTGGCTGACGCCTTCGATGTCAATGTCACCGATTCCCTGGGCTGGAGCATTGATCCCCTTTACTATGAAGTCGCCCTTGACTCCAGCCAATTGGATTCAGTCTCTTTCACCGTCTCCATCCCAAATGTCCCCATTGGCACTACAGACAGAATCTCTGCGACTGCCATCTCCCAGACCGACTCAACTGTCCGGGCCTCAGCCTCCCTCACCGTCACCTGCAGCGCCTTCTTCGAAGGGGTAGAGTTAACGGTCGGAAGTGACCAGAGCGGCTATGCCGATAGCATCGTCTCCGTTGCTTTCCTTGTCCAAAATGTCGGCGTGGTTCCGGATAGCTACAGCCTAGACATTTCAGATACCCAGGGTTGGAACATAGTTCCGCTTCACTATGATCTTGTCCTCGACACCGCCCAAATTGACTCGGCCAGTTTCACAATCAGCATTCCTTATGTCCCCCTCGGCACAACCGACCAGCTTACTCTCCTTGCCGTCTCAAAAACCAATCCCCTCGCCCGAGACTCCGCCTCCCTCACCGTCACCTGTAGCGCCTACGTGGAAGGCTGGGATATAACCTCCGGTGAAGATATAAACGCCCAAGCCAACAGCCAAGTATCGGCTGTATTCCACGTTCAAAACACAGGTTTAGCTCCGGACTCTTGCAACGTAACCATAGAAGATTCGTTAGGTTGGAACATTCAACCCACAGATTACCTGCTCAACCTTGACCCCGGACAGCAGGACACGTTATTATTCGATGTCCAGATTCCCAACACGCCGGTGGGAACCACTAACAAGCTAATCTTGGCCGGGGGCTCGCTCACAAATCCTTTCGTGGTGGACTCAGCCTCTCTGCTCATCACCTGCACGTCAAGGATCATTCACGTTCCGGCTGATTTCGCCGCTATCCAACTGGCGATCAACTTCTCATCAGATGGAGACTCTATTCTTGTTTCCCCTGACACCTACTACGAGCACCTTAACTTCACTGGCAAGGCAATAGTCCTCAAGAGCGAAAACGGTCCGGATAGCACCATAATTAGCAAATTAGCCGGCGGTGTGAGCATGGTTTCGTTTATCTCAGGCGAGGATTCCAACTCGGTTCTTGATGGTTTCACCATAACCGGGGCAAATCTTGAGTCTGGTCAGGGAGCGGGAATAAAATGTCTGACCTCAAGCCCGAAAATATTGAACAATAAGATCGTCAATAACAGTTGTCCCTATGGTGCAGGGATAGATTGTGACAACTATTCCAGTCCTATAATCGCAAATAACGTAATCGAGCAGAATCCAGCCACTTCGGAAGGTGGTGGAATCCGTTGCAGCAATCATTCCTCCCCTGTGATCCGGGAAAATATTATCGTTGGAAATTCAGCCGCTGAAAGTGGTGCTGGGATATGGTGCGTTGACCATTGCCTACCCACAATCAACGGAAACCTCATAGCGGGCAACACCGCACAGACTGGTTATGCTGGAGCGATAGGTCTACTTACATCTTCTACTGCTGACATCACCGGCAATACCGTTGACAGAAACAGCGCTTCCGCTGGAGGAGGCATTTACATAGACAACACGTCTTCTGCTACGATTGTAAACACCATCGTTACTAATACCCCTTCAGGTAAAGGTATCCGTTTCGACGGGTCCCCTCCCCTGATCATCTATTATTGCGACGTCTGGAATAATCTTGACGAGAACTACTACGGTTGCCTTCCTGGTGAAGGTTGCATATCCACTGATCCTATATTCTGTGATCCGGACAACGGTAATTATTATCTTTGGATCACCTCCCCCTGCCTTGGCACTGGGCAAGATGGTGCCAACATAGGTGCCTTCGGCGAAGGTTGCTCCCTCGTTGGCGATGCTAATGGAGACGGGGTAATAGACCTCGGTGATGTGATCTATTTAATAAACTATCTATACAAAGACGGTCCCGCTCCTGATCCTTTGGAAGCTGGAGATTGCAATTGTGACGGCGTGGTCAATCTCGGTGATGTGGTCTATCTCATCAATTATCTGTTCAAAGGTGGTCCCCCTCCAGGCTGTTAGCCAAAAAAGAATATTTAGTTGTCAGAGACCCAGCCGAGCCTCTAACTCAGAGGTTCGGTATGTGGTGAGAGACATCGAACCATTTATGGTGAGCCCTTCAACTTCGTTCAGGATAAACGGAGGCGAACCACTTGTGGTGAGCGTAGCCGAACTACTTGTGGTGAGAAACATCGAACCACTGTTTCTTTGTGCGACCTTCGGAACGGTAGCCCAAAGCCCTCAGTTCTTATCTGGGGGCTTTTTTATTTTCGATTGGTGTCAATTTGCAAGTGTCGGATTTATCTTTCAGGATGAATCCGATCCGAAAAGGGCTTACATATCAAGAATAAACTAATATTTAACTTGCTCATTTCATGCTGGATCGTTATTTTACGTGGGAACATAGATGTTTCGTGCCCGTATTTCACAAAAGGTGTCGTCTACCTTTCAAACTCTTCCTGTGGAGGTTTCATGATTCAGGTCCAAAGGATTTGCAGAACTCCCCTCCTGGCTTTTTGCTTGTCGTTTTTGGGTCTAGTGTTTCTGTTTGTATGTGCTTATGACACTAACTCGAATGCTCAGGAGATGACCGTGGTAAAAAAACCCCCGAAAACCCGAGTGGACAACGTGGTGGAAGAAATTTTTGGCCAGAAGGTTGAGGATCCGTATCGCTGGTTAGAGGAGAAGAAAAGTGAAAAGACAAAGAGGTGGTTGGAGGAACAAAACCAGTATACCCGTTTTATTTTAGACTCACTTCCAACTCGTCAGAAAATAAAAGAGCGTCTGGAGGAACTCTTCTCTATTGGTCATATCGGCACACCTCAGATTTACAAAGGTCGATACTTCTACACCAAACGAGAGGGAAAGCAGAATCAGCCGATTCTTTATGTGTGTCAAGGCCTGGGTGGCAAGGAAAAGGTGTTGATAGACCCCAACGCCCTCGACAAGGAGGGTCTGGTAGTGCTGGATTGGTGGTTTCCTTCAGATGATGGAAAGCTTTTAGCCTACGGTCTTTCTGCTGAGGGGAACGAACAGAGCACCCTTTACATCATAAACGTGGATACAGGTGAAAAGCTTTCCGATGTGATCACCAGAACCCGATATACCAGCCTATCCTGGAGAAAAGACAATACCGGTTTTTACTACTCCCGTTTACCCGCCCCAGGCACGGTCCCCCAAGACGAGGAGAGCTATCATCGACATATCTTCTATCATGGGCTGGGAACGGACCCGGAGGATGACCCTAAAATATTTGGTGAAGGAAGGGACATGACCGAATGGTTGAGCATATCTTTTTCGCCGGACAATCAATACCTCCTGCTTTCCACTTCCATGGGCTGGGCTAAATCCGACCTTTATTTTCAGCAACTCAAATCTTCCCCGGATTCTATCAGAGGGGATGAATTTGTCCCCATCGCAGTGGGAGAAGATGCGCTTTTTAACGGACAAATCGTAAAAGATAATCTATATCTACACACCAACTACGAATCCCCAAAATATCGTCTGTTTAAAGTCAATCTGAAGGCGCCAACCATGGAAAACTGGGAGGAGCTCATATCGGAGAATGAATCGATCTTGCAGGGAGTGGTGGTTGTAGGAAATTGGCTGGTGGCTCACTACATGCACAATGCCTCCTCCCGATTAAAGATATTTTCTCTCTCCGGTGAGTATCTCAAAGATATCAAATTGCCCGCCCTGGGGTCCGTGTTCGGACTCAATGGAGAATGGGACGGGTCTGAGATTTTGTTCGGCTTTAACTCCTATTTCATACCACCCACCATATATCATTACGATCTCAAAACCGACAAGCTCACCCTCTACGACCAGGTAAAATCTGACATCGACACTTCACCCTATCAGGTGGAGCAGGTGTGGTATGAGTCCAAGGACGGGACAAAGATATCAATGTTTCTGGTGCATCAAAGGGGAATCAAGCTGGATGGGAACAATCCAACCTTATTGACCGGATATGGCGGGTTCAATTCCAGCCAGACTCCAAGCTTTCGGCGGAATACTTTCTTGTGGTTGGAGAACGGAGGAGTGTTTGCAGTCCCAAATCTGAGGGGAGGAGCAGAGTACGGTGAAGAGTGGCATAAGGCCGGGATGTTGGGGAACAAACAGAATACTTTCGATGATTTCATTGCCGCCGCCGAGTGGCTCATCTCCGAAGGCTTCACCAATCCTTCCAGATTGGCTATCAAGGGGGGAAGCAATGGTGGGCTTTTGGTGGGGGCGGCACTAACCCAGAGACCTGACCTGTTCTGTGCAGTGGTGTGCTGGAATCCTCTTTTGGATATGGTAAGGTATCACAATTTCTTAATCGCCAAATTGTGGATCCCGGAATATGGGTCCGCAGAGGATTCGACTCAGTTTCAGTGGCTTTATGCTTACTCCCCTTACCATCGGGTGCTGGATGGCACGCCATATCCCGCTACCATGATTCTGACCGCAGACTCAGATACCCGGGTCGACCCCATGCATGCGAAGAAGATGACTGCCCGACTGCAGGCGGCAACTTCGTCGGACGCTCCCATCTTCCTGCGCTTTGACACCAAAGCAGGTCACGCGGGAACGCCCCTTTCCAAGACGGTAGAAGAATACACCGACATCTGGAGTTTCATCTTCTGGCAGTTGGGAGTTTCATATCAGTAGCTGTGGCAGGAAGGGCAGAAAAATTTTAAGAGATATGTATAGCCTAGATGTTCATAGATACAAAGTGGCTGTTTACGGACCGATTTACGTATCTAATAAATAAGAAAATTCAGTATAAAAAAGCTATCAAGATATTTATTCTATCGGGAGTAAATCATGGCGAAAAAACCTATTTATCTGGATCATAATGCTACCACCCCCATAGATCCGGAAGTTGCCGAAGCCATACTGCCTTACTTGAAGGAAAATTTTGGTAATCCCTCCAGTTCCCACTGGTATGGAACTCAAGCAAAGCAGGCAGTGGAGCAAGCCCGCCAGAGCTTAGCTGAGCTTTTAGGATGTTTTCCCGATGAGGTGATCTTCACCAGTGGAGGAAGTGAGTCCAATAACTTTGCCATCAAGGGAGTGGCTTATGTCATGCAAAACCAGGGCAGACACATCATCACCTCTCAAATTGAGCATCCTGCTGTGATCAACGTCTGCAAATGGTTGGAGAAAGAAGGTTTCAAGGTCACCTATCTGCCGGTTGATGAGTATGGTCTGGTCGATCCACAGGCTGTAAAGAAAGCCATCACGGCAGAAACCATACTTATCACCATCATGCACGCTAACAACGAGGTGGGCACCATTCAGCCGATTTCCGAGATCGGTAAAATTGCGCATGAACATGACATATTATTCCATTGTGATGCAGCTCAATCAGTGGGAAAAATTCCAACCAAAGTGCTGGAGCTTGGTGTCGATCTTCTGTCGATAGCCGGACACAAGTTCTATGCTCCCAAAGGCATCGGTGCTCTGTATCTCCGCCGCGGAATCAAAATCGAAACTCTGGTGCATGGTGCCGACCATGAGCAAAATCGGAGGGCAGGCACAGAAAACGTGTTGGAGATCGTTGGATTGGGAAAAGCTGCCCAAATCGCTCAAAGAGATCTGAAAAAGAACTCAACTCACTTGTGCGATCTGCGTGATCGCCTTTGGAAGGGTTTGAAGAAAAACATCCCCGGTCTTAAATTAAATGGCCATCCTGAGATGAGATTGCCCAATACACTGAGCGTTCGCTTCCCTGGAGTAGACGCTAACACCTTGCTCTCTGAGTTGGATGAGGTGGCGGCTTCTGCCGGAGCCGCCTGTCATGCTGATGTGGCGGAACCCTCGTCGGTCCTTTTGGCTATGAACGTTCCCCCCTCAGATGCTTTCGAGACCATTCGATTTTCAACCGGACGGGCCAACACGACGGAGGAGATCGATTTCGCCATTGATAAAATTACCCAGGCGGTTGCTCGCCTGTCCCCGGAGGTTAAAACTGTAACTGCTCAAGAGGTGGACGTAAAAGATATAAAATTAACTCATTTCACTCACGGATTGGGCTGTGCCTGCAAACTACGACCCCAAGCTTTGGAGGAGGTTCTCAGCAGTCTGCCTGCGGTCGTAGATCCGAATGTGATCGTCGGTACCACCACCTCTGATGATGCGGCTGTGTATCGTTTGCAGGATGGTATGGCAATTGTGCAGACGGTGGACTTCTTCACTCCCGTCGTAGATGACCCCTATGATTTCGGTGCTATTGCGGCAGCCAACTCGTTAAGTGATATCTACGCCATGGGCGGGCGGCCCATCTTTGCTTTGAGCGTCGTGGGATTCCCGGAGAAACGGCTGCCTATGGAAGTTCTCCAGCAGATATTGAGAGGGGCGCACGATAAAGCCAAAGAGGCAGGCATCGGCATCCTGGGAGGGCACACTGTGGAGGATAACGAGCCGAAATTCGGCCTGGTGGTTACAGGAATCATCAATCCCGATCGTGTTCTGACAAATGACAAGGCTCAGCCAGGGGATGCAATCATACTGACCAAGCCGATCGGGCTGGGCATTATTTCCACGGCCGTAAAGCGAGGGATGGCCTCGGCCGAGTTGGCCAACAAAGCCATGAAGGTCATGAGCACTCTTAACCGGGATGCGGCCGAAGCAATGCTGAAAGTTGCTGCGCATGCCTGCACTGACGTAACGGGATTTGGGCTGTTAGGCCATCTGAAGGAGATGACCCGCGCAAGCAAAGTCGACGCGGTGATCTATGCAAGCAAGGTGCCGGTGATAAAGGAAGCCTGGGACCTTGCCGCAGCCGGAGCGGTTCCCGGTGGAACCCTCTCCAACTTGGATTTCGTATCAAACACCGTCAAGTGGGATGAAAGCATTCCAGAGACAACTAGACTCATCCTCTCCGATGCACAGACATCAGGCGGATTGATTATCGCCGTGCCCGCAGACAAAAAAGACGAGATACTGAAAGCCCTTAAGGAAAACAGGATTGCTGAAGCGTCTCATATCGGCGAGTTCACTGAGGCAGGGGAAGGAATGATTATGGTAAGATCATGATAAATTATTAAGCAGGAAGCCAAAAGCTTTTGCCAAAATCGATTTTTCGATGGAGACTAATATATCTGGAAGTTTTAGCTTTATACTCTTAACCTTAACTCATTGTATTCCTGAAAGGGGGTTGTGCCATGAAGTATGGAGCCAGAAATCAGTTAAGCGGCAGAGTAACAGAGATTAAAAAAGGCGCGATGATGTGTCAGGTCAGGTTCGATATTCCCGCTGACTCAAAAATGAGCTCTGTCATGACAATAGACTCGCTTGACGATTTGGGTATTAAGGAAGGCGATACGGTAAAGATTGTCGTAAAAGCAGTGAACGTATTGTTGGTGAAGGAGTAACACACAAGCAAAGTATTGCATGGGAAAGTTTTGAGAAGCAAGTGCGAGTAAGCATCTATGGAGATACCTTTAGGTAGGTACTGAATTATATTGGGGGCACCAACAGAATAAAAATTTCTTGCGTGATAGATTCTAAAGATGTTGACAAGTTGTGTCATTCATGATATATTTAAAAGTTAAGGATTTTGAGTTACCGTGCAGACCTCGAAATAAAATGTGGTAAATAATTGGGCGATTAGCTCAGTTGGTTAGAGCGTTCGGTTCACATCCGAAAGGTCACTGGTTCGAATCCAGTATTGCCCACCATTAGAGCCGAAAAAGGGATAACTTGAATGCAACCAGTAAAACCGACATGAGACATACAAACCTTCAGGAGAGTTGATGGAGAAGGAAGAGTGTTGCGGGGGCGAGGGCAATTTGAAAAGAGAATTCAAAGACTTTTTGAAGATACAAAAAAGAAGAGTAGAGCGAAAAGTGCACAAGAACTTTGTGCACTTTTTTGTTTTTTATAGCGAGGAGAAATCGAATGGTTATTGAAAAAGAAATGGAAATGCTTCTAAAACTCCAGAACGTTGACTACGATTTAGGAGAGTTGGAAAGGTCCAAAGATTATCTGCCGGAGATGATAAATAACCTGGAAAGGGAGGTGGAGGAGACTAAGAATGCACTTGAAGCTTCAGAAAAAGAGTTTAGCGAACAAAATCTGCTTCAGAACAAATTGGACATGGAGTTGACCACCCTCAATCAAGAATTAGCTAAATTTCAAAAACAGATGCTGGCAATCAAGACCAACAAGGAATACGACGCCCTGACCAACGAGATCGCCAACCGTAAAAAGAGGATCTCCGAGATTGAGGAGGAGATCTTAAAGATCCTCACCCACATGGATGATCTGAAGGAAAAGATAAAAGAATACAAGCAGAAACTGGAGGGGATAGAAAAAACCAATGCAGATCAACTTGTTCATCTACGAGAAGAGTTTGGCTCCATCCAGGATAAGATAAAGATCAAGGAGGGGGATCGAAAGAACATCACGGTGAGGATCGATAGAAAGCTTCTGGCTACCTATGAGAGAGTGAAAAAGGGAAGGGGTGATCAGGTGGTGGTTACCATAAGAAAGAGGGCATGTGGAGCTTGCTACAAGTCCATCCCCCCCCAGATGATCCAGGAGATAAGAAAGGGAGAGATAATCTATACCTGTGACAACTGCGGAAGGATATTGATCTGGACCGATAAGTCGGGATAATTTAACCTGAAAAAGATGGATTAAAATGAAAATCAAAATCCGAGAAAAACCCGGTCTAACCTTTGACGACGTCCTGCTGATCCCCCAGAAATCTGACGTGCTTCCCAAAGATGTAGATGTTTCCACTTGCATCATCAAAGAAATCAAGTTGAACATTCCCATCCTTAGTGCGGCCATGGACACGGTGACTGAATCCCGCTTAGCTATCGCTTTAGCCCGCGAGGGGGGAATCGGGGTGATTCATAAAAATATGAGCATCGGAAAACAGGCATCCGAGGTGGATAAGGTGAAAAGATCAGAAAGCGGGATGATCGTTGATCCGATCACCCTGCCGCCGGATAAGATGATAGGGGAAGCGCTGGAGGTGATGAAAAGATTCTCCATCTCCGGCATCCCGGTCACCAAAAAAGGTAAACTTCAGGGGATATTAACCAACCGGGACTTGAGATTTCAAAAAGATTTGACCAAGAAGATCGGTGAGGTGATGACCAAGAAAAACCTAATCACCGTCCCGGAAGGAACCACCTTGGAGCAAGCCAAAGAGATCCTGCACAAAAACAGAATTGAGAAACTCTTGATCGTGGACAAAAGGAAAAACCTAAAAGGTATGATTACGGTCAAGGACATCATGAAGAACATTCAGTATCCCAATTCCTGCAAGGACTCAAGAGGCAGATTGAGAGTGGGAGCGGCGGTGGGGGTGGCAAAGGAGATGATGGCTCGAGCCTCTGCATTAGTGAATGCCGGAGTGGATCTTCTGGTGATCGATTCCTCTCACGGACATTCAAAAGGGGTGATGGATGCGGTGAAAAAGATCAAAAACAAGTTTCCAGAAATACCCTTAGCAGCCGGTAACGTAGCCACCAAAGAAGGGACTGAGGATTTAATCCAAGCTGGAGCTGATTGCATTAAGGTGGGGGTTGGTCCCGGCTCCATCTGCACCACTCGGGTGGTGATCGGGGCAGGGGTGCCCCAGATTACCGCAATCATGGATTGCGCTGAAGTTGCTTCAAAGCATCGTGTTCCCATAATTGCGGATGGAGGAATAAGATACTCCGGTGACGTCACCAAAGCCTTAGCGGCAGGGGCAGATGCGGTGATGATCGGAAGTCTATTTGCCGGCACCGAGGAAAGCCCGGGAGAGACCATCCTTTTCGAAGGAAGAACCTTCAAGTCATATCGGGGAATGGGCTCCATCGAAGCCATGAAAAAGGGAGGAAAAGAAAGATATTTCCAGGAGCATCAACTCGTGGCAAAAAAACTTGTGCCGGAGGGGATAGAAGGACGAGTCCCCTATAAAGGGAATCTTTCCGAATCAGTATATCAATTAGTGGGCGGACTCAGGGCGGGCATGGGAATTTGCGGGGCAAAGAACATAAAAGAGCTTTCCCAAAAGGCAGAGTTTCTGGTCATCACCTATGCTGGATTGAGAGAAAGCCACCCTCACGATGTGATCATCACCAAAGAGGCCCCCAATTATCAGATAAGCCAGGATTTTTCGTAGGTCGGGCTGCCAAAGGTTGCCCGACAAAATGTCCTTGTTGGTAACGGACATCTTGTCCGTTCACGGTGAATCCGTTCAGGATGAATCCGTTACCATAAAGCGTTCCTGTTCTGTCAGGAGCTTCTCTTGACAGTGCGTCAGGTCTGGAGGACCTGACGCGACAGAAAACATTGGGAAAAACACAATGACACCCATACTAAAGTTAGATGACGATAATGAAGAGCAAGAAATTGAGTTTGAGCTCTCTTAGCTTCTGTCTTTGACCCTACAAGAGAGATTTCAGTTGATGTTTAAGAAGACCAGGGAGCTAATTTACTTTTGGAGAGAAATGGACACAGAAAACCTGCTCAGATTATTAAAAGAACATAAAGAGCTAAAAATTCTTAAACAACCCGTTATATGCCAGTGCGCAATTTACACGATTACTTTAAATAAGACGCCATGAACAAAAATATTTATTCCATTATTATTGGAACCGGCAGTTATATACCCACAGAAAGGGTTCATAACGAGAACTTTCTTTCAAATGAGTTCTATGATTCGGATGGGAAGAAATTAGACAAGACCAATGAAGAGATCATAGAGAAATTTGCAGAGATAACAGGCATTACAGAAAGGAGATATGTCACAGATGACCTGGTTACCTCTGATATCTCTTTTCTCGCAGCAAAAGATGCTTTGGAGTCATCCCAGATTGACAAAGAGAGCCTTGACTATATAATTGTTGCTCACAACTTCGGCGACGTCAGAGAAGACAATAAAAGATCTGATTTTGTTCCAAGCCTTGCTTCAAGGGTAAAGCAAAAATTAGGGATAGAAAATCCAAAAACAATAGCTTATGATGTTCCTTTCGGCTGTCCTGGCTGGCTGCAGGGAATGATACAGTCTGATTATTATATTAAGTTAGATGATGCGAAGAGAACTCTTGTTATAGGAGCAGAGACCCTTTCCAGGATTTCAGACCCTCATGACCGGGACACTATGATATATGCTGATGGAGCAGGAGCTACAATAGTTGAGGCAATAACAAGTCCCCATAACAGCGGGATGGGAATACTCTCGCATGCTGCCCGGTCCGATACCCTTAAGCATGCATATATGCTGCAGATGGGTGAATCATATAATCCTGATTACCAGGGCAATGAGTTGTTCCTTAAGATGGATGGCCATAAGCTGTATGAATATGCTTTAAGGACAGTTCCGCTTGTGGTCAGGGAGAGTCTTGTCAAAGCAGGATTATCCTTAGGTGATGTAAACAAGGTTCTTCTACACCAGGCGAATGCAAAGATGGATGAGGCAATATTAAAGCGTTTGTACAGGTTATATGGAGTAAAGGAGGTGCCACCTTATGTCATGCCCATGATCATATCCTGGCTTGGAAACAGCTCGGTGGCAACTCTACCCACATTGCTTGACCTGTTGCTTAAAGGAAAGCTTGATAACCACAAGTTGAAAAAAGGAGACATCGTTGTATTTGCTTCTGTAGGGGCAGGTATGAATATAAACTCGATGGTATACAGAATGCCATGATTCTTTTGATTCCGTTTAGTTTTAATGCTTCCAGTGCCTCTTCTGAGACGATGATTTGATTCATGCCCAACGGCAGACAACTGCAGATAAGAAAAAAGTTAAAGTTTTCCCAAATGGCCGTGGGGGCAACTTCTTTTATCCGTGGGAACGTTGTCGGTTTCACATCTCCCCTGTGTTAAGGGTTGTCCTGTATATTTGAATTTAGATATTTCCGAAGCATGATTATTCAAGCAATTGATAAATCATAACTACTGAAAACAAAAAAGAAGTTGGCGCATCTTTATGGAGCCTACAACAGTTGAGTTTCTTAGTTTACTGAAGGCATCATTTTAAAGGTGCAGGATGCATTACACCTGCTGGGAAGATTAACTTTGTAAAGAGAGGCTTTTATGTTTTTTTTATAAATTTGAAGGATGAAAAAAATCTGTGCTCATACTTAGCTACTGGGGCAGAGAGAAGAAAGTGGAGTATAAAGAAGGGAACGATGTTTATGATCGTCCCACACCTTTGGATTTCCCCAAATTGCTCCCTCAGATCGCAATTTCCGATATGCTGAAAACGTTAGGCGAAATGCCCATAAAAAATATACGGAGCAAGAAAGATGAAAATAGGAATGATGTGTCTTTGGAATGCCGCTAACGGTCCTTCCATTCACGCAGAATTGGTAGGGAGGGCTTGGGTGAAGTTGGGTCACCAACTCAGGGTATTTTCCACCAAAGAACACCCCGATGCCAGGCCTACCTTTCAAAAAGACGAGGATTTCGTAATCAGGCACTTTAGCGTTGACGAAGTCATACCAGTCACTCGGGCTACCTACTTTGATCCATCCCCGCTTTTGAATGAAGAATACGACGTCTTTATTGCTCAAAATGTAGAGAGATTACCAGCCGAAAAATTACTTGAGGTCTTTCCTAAAATTAAGGGAAAAGCTGTTAGCGTTCAAGTTGTCCATGAGGGCAAAGCCCCGGAAGACCCTCTTTACTATAAGTTTGACTGGGATGCTATTGTCTGTTTCGATCAGAGATACAAAGACTACCTGGTCAAATCTTTCCCGGCTGAAAAGATTTTTATGATCTCCTATCCCTACCATCCGCTCAAGCTTGGTGATAAAGGGAAAGCCAGAGAAAAGCTGAGCCTCCCGCTGGATGAAAAGATCGTATTCTCCTTTGGCTTCAGACCAAAAGATGTTGTATCTGTTTTGCCCGCTCTAAAAGACGTAGCCGAAGAATGTCCTCTCAGATACGTGATCATCGCCAATCCGGAGAGCGAGGTTGGTGAATTGCACGAAGCGAAAAAGAAATACGACTTCATACACCTTCAGGTAAAGTCTCTTCCCTTAGATGAGCTGTATACCTACCTACATGCCTCGGATGCGTTGCTCATCCACAGGGAATCCTCGCAGAAGTACAAAGCAGTCGTCTCCAGCTCAGTATGCCAAGTTCTGGGTTCTGGTTGCCCTATCCTGTTTCACGATTCGAACTTTGTGGAACTACATGGAGACGAAATCGTGAAATATCGAAACTTCGAGGACATGAAAGCCAAACTCATTGACATCTTCGGGGGTAAGTTCGATCTCAATAAAGTAAAGACTTTTCTAGAAGAACATAGCGCCGAAAATATCGCTAAAAGATTCGTTTTATTGTTTGAAGAGCTAATAAAGACTCATGACAACAAAAGGAGAAAAGAGCATGGATAGAAAACTTACTAAAATAGCAATATTTTCTAAATGGAACGCTGCAGATGGAACTTCTATCCTTGCAGAGCTTGTGGGGAGGGAACTTGCCAAAAGATATGAATTGACAGTCTTTGCACCGTTCAATGATGTGAAACCATTGCAAGGTATAAGAGATGAGGATTATGTTATCAGGTGTTGCAATGTTCAAGGCACGTCATCAGGTCAGTGGACTTTTGATCCAAAGCCTTTTTTAGAAAAAGACTATGATATTTTTATCCCACAGAGAATAGAATGGATACCTATGGAAGAACTTATGAAAATATATCCGAAGATTAAAGGAAAGGCAAAGGTCATTTATGTGATCCATGAGATCAAATTACCTGAAAATCCCATTTTTTGGAAATTCGAATGGGATGCTGTTGTCTGTTTTGATAAAAGGTATAAACGGATGTGGGAAAAGGTGTATCCTGAAGAAAAGATACATATAATCCCTTATCCATGTGGCTCCTTGAGAAGAGGTGATAGGAATAAAAGTAGAATGGAGCTAAATCTGCCGTTGGACAAAAAGATAGTACTTACATGTTCGTGGTATCCCGGCACCCATGTCCTTCCTCTCATCCCTCCCTTGGCTGAACTGAACAAGAAGCATCCATTTATTTTCTTGATAGTGGTTGCCCGTGAGTATCTGGATGATGAGATGTTACAGGAGATAAAAAGATATGACTTTATAGAATGGAGAGATGCTATGCCTCCAGCGTCGGAGATGGACAAATATTTTCACGCCTCGGATGCCTATATTTTCTATAAACCTAAATCTGAATTTAAACCAGGTCAGATTATGGTTTCCAGTTCCATCCTTTCTTACCTTGGAACCATGACACCGGTGCTGGCCATAGAATCGCCCCATATCCAACCTTTAGGCGGAGCAGTCATGAAATTCTCGGACATGGAAGAACTTAAAGATAGACTGGTCAGTGTATTTGAAGAAAAGCCTGTTGTTAATGAAACCCTGAAGGCGGCAGAAGAATATGTTATCCGTAATTCTAAAGAAAAAGTCGCCCAAGAATATATTGAGTTGTTTGAAAAGTTGATGCGGGGTGGAAATTAAATGAGGAGTATATTGGATGGTAGCGTTCAAGAAATAGGTGATGGGACGGTGGTTTTACTTGACTCTGGAGAGACTGTTTTCAAGCTGGATTCCTTTCAAAACAATCCGATCGTAAAGCCTCAAGACCTGGGGCTTACCTGGCATGAGAAAGGCGAGCTGAAGATCGGAGCTGTCTTCAACGGCGGGA
>CAYOFL010000073.1:612-15454 GCA_964403165.1 uncultured Ignavibacteria bacterium | reverse complement strand
TCATCCGCAGGACAGACAATCTCCGGAGGCAGATTGTAGACTGTCACGGTAAACTCGCAGGTATCTTTTGCCCCACAGGGATCGGTGGCTATCAGGGTGATGGTAAAGTCTGGTCCGTTCACCAGATCATCACATCTGGTTAACCACTCCACATGTTTGTTGACCAGAGTGGGAGAGTTGGTGGAAGTCGGGGATATAGAATGAAATGTTACCACGACTCCAGAAGGATCATCCGGATCGGTGACAGAGTAATCCGTGCTTATGAAAAAATCACCAGCATTGATGCTGTCATCATCTGGACAGGTTAGGATTGGAGGTTGATTGTAAACGGTTACCTCAAAATGACAGGTGTCTTTGGCTCCACAACTATCCGTGGCCTCCAGACAGATGGTGAAGATATTGTTCGCATCAGCACAGTCAGTCTGCCACTCCACATGCTTTGCCACTATGGTGGGCGAGTTAACCGGTGTGGGAGTTACTCCGCACAAAGCCACAGTCACCGGCTCAGCCTTGGGATCGGAGACAGAGAAATCTGTGCTGATGAAGAGCTCTCCAGCATGAACCGAATCATCCGCAGGACAGACAATCTCCGGAGGCAGATTGTAGACTGTCACGGTAAACTGACAGGTATCAGCAGCCCCACAAGGATCGGTGGCTATCAGAATGATGGTAAAGTTAGGTCCATTGACCAGATCAGCACAACTGGTGAGCCATTCCACATGATTGCTCACTAGGGTAGGTGAATATGTGGGAGCAGGGAAGATGGAATCAAGCGTTACCACCACTAAAGTGGAATCATCCGGATCAATAACAGAATAGTCGGTGCTGGTGAGGAGATCACCCGCATTGATGCTGTCATTTTCTGGACAGGTTAGGACTGGAGGTTGATTATAGACGTTCACTGTAAATTGACAGGTATCTTTAGCTCCACAGGAATCGGTTGCCACCAGACGGATAGTGTAATCTCCGTCTTCCGCACAGGTGGTGAGCCACTCCACATGGCTGCTCACTACAGTTGGACTGTTAGTTGCTCCGGGGGTGATATCCAAGAACGTTACCGTGGTAGGATCACCTTCCGGATCAGAGAACGAAAAATCACCGCTTGTAAATGTATTTCCAGCATGAACGTTGCCATTATTCGGACAGGTTAAAACTGGAGGTTGATTGTAGACCGTTACCTCAAAATAACAGGTGTCTCTGGCTCCACAACTGTCAGTAGCCTCCAGACAGATGGTGAAGATACCAGCATCAGCGCAGTCAGTCTGCCACTCTACATGCTTGTTGACTTTGATGGGCTGGTTGACCGGAGAAGGATCTATTCCACACAATCTCACCTTCGGCCAGCACTTAGGGTCCGAAACAGAGAAATTTCCGCTTACGAATTCCTCTCCGGCGTGAACTGAATCATCCGGTGGGCAGACGATCTGCGGAGGCTGGTTGACCTCGACGGTGATCTCAACGCTTTCAGTATCAGCAGCGCCAGCCAAGTCCGTGGCTACGAACACAAATTCATAGGTAGAGTCAACATTGGCAGGCATGAAACAACACGAGTCCCCTTCAAAGGTTCCTGGCCCTGAAATCATGCTTATATATACAGAATCGCAGTAATCCTCATCGCTGGCTGTTATGGGTCCAAAACAGATGGTTTGGGCAAAACACAAATTGTAAGAGTCGTCGTCGGGTACCGACAGAATGGGTGGACGGGTGGGCATCTGATAAAGAAGGACTAAGTCCTGAAAATCCGCGTCACCCAGCTCCCACAGGTCCTCCCATGCAATGATGAACTCATTTGGTCTTTGCCCAGAGCAGTAGACCCAGGCATGATCCTTGTGATCCGCGTTGAGACAGGGCTCGGTATAATACCTGTAATGGCATTTTCCTCCTCCTGCATGAGGAGCAATGAAGAGTCCGTTGGAGTCACAGCCCGTTATGTAGAAGTGGGCTGTATCAGTGGGAGTATTCGCCGCGCCAAATACGTGGTGAGTGTCGGAAGGGTTGCCAGCGCAATACCAGCCCGAAACGGTTTGATCGGAGTATTCGGCTATTTCCGCCAGCATAATCTGGCCGTATTGGCCTGCCAACGTTACCCAGATTTCGATGGGCAAACGGTCGTTCTCCACATCGATAGAATATCCCAACCCATCCAAAACCTCCTGTAAAGTGGGCTCATTGGTACTCTTAAGACTGTCCTGTACCTCAGGTGACAGTTGACCAGGAATAAAATCTGGTTCGCCTTCCGCATATACAGTCGAAAAGGCTAGGAAGAACAAAGCCGTACAAAAACTGAAAACCTGCGGCAATCTACGCATGTTACCTCCTGGTTATTTTGTTAAAGGTTTTCTATGTCTACAACAGCTTATCATCCAAATAGGTTCAGTACATCTTCAATTAACGGCATGTTACAAATAACCTGTTCCTAATACAAAAACTTTTCCTCATTATGTAACGACTTCACCTCATTTGTCAAGCACTTTCAACACTTTCTAAAAGCGCAATCTCAGAAAAACTGTGTAAATTTAGAACAGCAATCCATCGATTTGAGTTCCTTTGCGTTTAAATATTTCAACTAACCTGCCGATATATCAAATACCATGCCACCAATGGGATGAGTTTCCATCTTTTTGGCAGGCAGAATATCACAAAATAAAGCCAACTCAAAGATCAAAAGGCCTTTGGAATGAAACGAGCATTGAAGATTGTTTCCCGAAAACAAAATACAGTCGGGGTAAAGTCTGAGCGAATAGCAAGTGAACCTATTTCTTCAAATGCACTTTCTGCGCAAGGATCTGCGCACATTGAGAGGAAACGATCAACTTTGAACACTATAAACGAGTTGGTGTTTACCATCTCTCACCACTTAAACAGCCCTCTAACTGTTCTTTTAGGAAAAGTTGAACTTCTGTCTCAGGTCAACGAAAATGGAGGGGTGTCTGAAGAAGATATGAAAAAATTCGCAGAAGACTGCAAAAGGGAAATCTTTAGAATTGATGCCATTGTCAAAGCTTTTCAGGATCTTTGCCGGGTGCAGCACAAAAACTATCCACCCGGCGTAAGGATGCTGGATGTGGAGAAGGAGATAAAAAACCGTATAAAGGAGACCTGCTTTTTAAGATGAGCCAAAAGCGAAATTACTGTAACTTTGATTAAGCCAGTCCTGCCTTAAGATTTGAAGGGCTGGTTTTTTTAGTAGTGTGCCAGACAGCCTTCAAGCAACCTGACGAGAAGTAGTTTGGGTCAACTTGCCAGAGTTCAAACATTTATGTTAGGGAGGATTGCGGATGGTGATGTTGATGGGGTGGTGAAATGTGTGAGTCCCCGGAGGATTTTGCAGACATCTCCACTGTTTTGCCACCATTAGAAAGTATATGTTTATCTTAATCCAGAAAACCGAACTGAAGTTAAAGCACCCTTCAAACCTGCCGATTTAACTAAACACACGAGAATTTTAAAACATAAGCCATTTTATATAAAGTGGGCGTCCCAGGGAAGGATGTGTTGGTTGAAGAAGAGGCTATGGGAGCCAAGCTCCGCTGATGCACTGTTCCGGAATGGGCTGTTTCTTGGGGCACTTCACAGTATATGCGATACTCAAAGAGGGGCTTTCGGCGCCACTTCCGTGGAAAAAAAGGGTTAATAACAGGTCTATGATGACCATTAGCCTGAACTTGAGGTGGAAATAGATTCGAGGAGGTTGTGTGGTAATTCTAACCTCCAAGATAGGAAGATACATTAAATCGGTAGTTTTGAGATTTTCATTTGAAATTACTGGAAAATGGATTCTGGTTTTTGAGAAACAAGAATGAAGGGGTCTTCTCCTATAACAACAGGTAAAAGATGAATATTCTAAAGTTTTTATTTGATAGACCTACTAAAACTAAGATAAATGCGGCTATTCTTATTGTCCTTCTAGGCATATCGATTTTTAACCTTCTTTTTTTCCCGGCACAATATAGGAAGCTGGCTCTGGAGGGAGTGAAGTCAAAAGGGGAGAGCATGACCCAAGTGTTGGCACATAACCTGGGTCCTGCAGTGGACGTCGACGACCGTAAGTCCATAGAGAAAATAGTTGAGGGAGCTTTTCTGGATAAAGAGGTCTCTTTTATTAGAATATTACGTTCCCAGCATAATGATACTCTGATTTTTCGACCCCAAAAGCCAATGCACAGCGAACAAGAACTCCTCCCTGTGCCGGCCAGCACCGCGGGTAAGACTTTTTTGGGAAAAGATCAGCTATATGTGACCAGCCCCATTAAGGCAGGTCAGCGAACCTTGGGGAGGTTGATGCTCGGTTTCAGTCTAAAAAGTCTTAAGGTGGATATAGCGCAAAAAAGAAAGCTAATTTTTGGGTTGAGTTTGGTGATTCTGTTTCTGGGAATTTTGGTGGCTAACTATTTCTCTGGTTTTTTAACCAAGCCAATTCGAAGGTTAAGAGGAGCTGCCCTTCAAATTTCAAAAGGGGAATGGGGAGTTCAGGTTCCGGTTGAACATTCAGATGAAATAGGAGTTCTTGCCAGCACATTCAATCTGATGAGCGAAAGTTTGAAGGAGTCCAAAGAAAAGCTGGAGGAATACAGTCGAACCTTGGAGCAGAAGGTAGAGGAGAGGACAGCAGAACTCAGGAAGGTGAACCAGGAGCTTGCCGCCAACGAAGCCACCGTCAGCAAGATGTTAGGAGACCTACATTTGGTGAATCAGGAGCTTTCCCAGACCAAGAACCAGCTGGAGAATATCTTCAAAAGTGTGGTGGATCGAGCCATAATCACCATCAATACACAAGGTAGGATCAGCTTCTATAGTAAAGGCTCTGAGTTGATTTTCGGCTATGAAGCAGAAGGGGTGGTGGGCAAAAAATGGATTCAGGAGTTTTTCACTTCTGAGAGTGATTTTATTTACATCTTGTTAGAACATACTCGGGAGGCGGGAATATATAAAGGAGAAGCAGAACTGATCCGGAGAGGTAAACAGAGCTTCCCGGCAATTGTCACCATCACACCGCTGAAAGGAAAAGATGGAATCTTCACCGGATACACCATTATTGTTGAAGACATTACTGAGAAGAAAAAGACAGAGGAGAATATCCGTTTGCTCTCCCTGGCGGTTGAATCTGCCACAGATGGTGTCAGCGTGATTGATTTGGATGGAAGAATTCTCTTCGTCAATCGTTCGCACGCCCGCATGCATGGGTATGAACCACACGAGATGATAGGAAGACTACAGAAGGATTTTTACCCAAAATCTTATTGGCCACTATTGGATCAGACAATTCAACAGATTTTTACGGAGGGAGGATGGAGCGCAGAGTTGGAAGAGCCCAGAAAGGATGGAAGCACCTTCCCTGCACAGATCTCTGCCTCTTTGATCAGAGACCCTCAGGGAAGACCGGTGGGGATACTCAGAATTTGTAACGATGTAAGCGAAAAGAAGAAAATGGAACAGGAGATATTGAAAAGCAACCGGGAGCTTTCTGCACTTAATACCATTGCTTCCACCGTCACCCAATCCCTTAATTTACAAGAGATTCTAAATCGGAGTTTAAAAACCATATTGGAGCTGACCCGCTGCCCCGCCGGGTGGATTTTGCTGGTTGATCGAGAACACCAAAGCAGTTTGGAGTTGGTAGCACATCAGGGTTTATCTCAGAAGTTGGTGGAAGAAGGATCGAAATTGCCCGACGATAGCCCGTATTGGGAAGTAGTCAGATCCAAACAGCCGCGGCTTTTTGGGGCGAACAATTGTCCCCGACCAAGCAAAATCACCTCCGGCGAGGAGAGATTGGATTGCCATGTTGCCATACCATTAAGATCCAAGGATGAAGTCTTAGGGGTGATGAACTTAGGCTGGCAGTCTGAAAGAGATTTTTCCAAAAGAGAACTGGAATTCTTCTCTTCAGTGGGAAACGAAATCGGGATAGCGGTGGATAATGCTTTGCTATTTGAGGACGTTGAAAAAGCCAGAGAGAAACTTCAGAAACTAAACCGTAAATTGGAGGAGGCAAACCAGATAAAAAGCGAGTTTTTGGCCAATACCTCTCATGAACTCCGCACCCCTCTGAATTCGATCATTGGATTTCTAGGATTGATCTTGGACGGATATTGTATGAATAAAGAGGAGGAAAGAGAATTTTTGCGCAATGCACAACAAAGCGCTAAGCACTTGTTATCCATAATAAACGATGTATTAGATCTTGCAAAAATTGAAGCTGGTAGGATGGAGATGGAACTGGGAGAGGTTGATTTGAAGAGTTTATTTGAGGAGGTACATTCACTGGCACGGGTGCAGGCTCAAAAGAAGCAACTTAAATTGTTGTTTGTCTATGAAAATCATCCCGCTCCAAAAGTTTACGCAGACTCCGGAAAGTTGAGACAGGTGATGATAAATCTTGTGGGCAATGCCATCAAATTCACCGACAAGGGAAAGGTCGTGGTAAAATCCATAGTTCAGGCGGAAAAGGGGAATGTATTGATTCAGGTTGAGGATACCGGGGTGGGGGTTCCCCCGGGGAAGCAAAAAAAGCTTTTCGAGAAATTCAGACAGGTAGATGGTTCCTCTACCAGGAGATATGGAGGCACCGGTCTGGGACTGACCATAACTAAAAATTTAGTGGAGATGATGGGGGGAAAGATAAAACTGGAGAGCCAAGGAGAGGGGAAAGGAGCCTTAGTCTCTTTCACCGTACCCATCTATCGCCAGATCGAAAATGGAGAGCCTCTCCTTCGGGAGGAAAAGCCTGGAGAGATCAGAGGGGATAGGAAGAATTCTGTGGCTTTAATTGTGGAGGATGATTCTTTGTTCAGTCGCTACTTAGATGAGTTGTTGCAAGGGGAAGGATTTGCAACTCTTCTGGCTCAAACTGCAGATGATGCGGTAGTTTTTGCAAAAGACTTTCATCCACAAATTATTCTGCTTGATTTCGCTCTTCCTCAAAAGATGGGGGGACAGGTGAAGGGCGGAAAACAGTTGGTCCGGATTCTACTCAAGGATTCTGCCACCAGCGAAATTCCTATAATCATAATCACCGGACAGGATTTAGATTTGGTCAAAAAAGAGTTGTCAGCAGGTGAACTTAACCTCATTCCTCCGGTTTTATCAAAACCAGTTGACCAAGAAATCTTGTTACAAAAAATAAAAGATGTTTCTATACAGAGGGAAGAAGAAATGTTGGTGCATAAAGCTGACTGAGGGGGGTCGAAGAAAAGATCTTCGTTTTGTTAATGGTAAAAAACTTGAAAACAAAATCTCTAAAAAGAAGAGGTGAAGTTCGATTTTGCTTTAATAATTGGCCATATGAAAAGTAAGGTTTTTTAAACTCGTCTTTTAGAAAAGCGCAAAGGATTTAATAAAACAAATTTGAGTAGCTTTTGCATCTGCCGATAAGGTTTATAACGAACTTAAAGATGATTTTAGCTTAACTCATGTTTCAATCAGGGATGAAGTTTGAGGAAAGAACCGTCTTTCTTGTTGGGTTAAGATATCAATTGGGAATACCAACTGAAAAGGAGAGAAGATGTACACAATACTTTTAGTTGATGATGAGAATATAAACTTAAAGATTTTAAAGACAATCCTGCGCAAGGGTGGGTATCAATTTCTTGAGGCGGAAAGCGGGGAGGAGGCGTTAGGACTTTTAGAACGGGAACACGCTGATCTGATCATCCTAGATCTGATGATGCCCGGAATGGATGGCTTCCAGGCTTTGGAGAAAATAAAACAGAATCCATCCACAGCCTTCGTTCCGGTTATAATCGCATCTGCTCTTAAGGATTCAGTCGCCATCGAAAAAGGTTTGGAGTTGGGGGCTAATGATTACTTTACCAAACCGCTAAGTGACGACGATCGAAGATTTCAGCTTCCTTTAAAGGTCAGAAACTTAATCAAGATGAAGAAAATGCAAGATGAGTTGGTTAACCTCAATCACGAATTAAGAGAGACGCAAGATAAGTTGATTGAAAAAGAAAAAGAGTCTGCAGTGGTGGAGATGGCTGGAGCCGCCAGCCATGAATTAAACCAGCCTTTGACCGCGGTCTTGGGAAATCTGCAGTTAGTTATGGCAAAGCTTACCCGAGACGATCCTTTAACCGAGCGGTTAAATAAGGTGCTAAACCAGGTGGAACGAATGGTGGAGCTAGTTAAAAAGATCGGGCAGATAACCAGATACAAAACCAAAAGATATGCCGAAAACGTAAAGATCGTGGACATTGATAGATCCTCCGGTTTGGATCAAAAAGAGAAATCCGAAAAAGCGAAGGTGGAGGAAACGAAATAGTCAGTTAGGGAAGATTTTAAGATTTTTTATGATCAAGACCAGATACTAAGAGGAGCAGGAAACAGTTTACATCTTGTTATTCGTATGAATGCTTCGCATTGATTTTTTCTCCCACACCTGCTTTTGGCTTGACTTGAAATTCGTATGAATGCATACGCATCCCCCTTTAGTAAAGGGGGATTTAGGGGGATTTTCCAAGTTTCAAATGCGTATGCATTCATACGAATCCCCCCTTCCCCCCTTTTCTAAAGGGGGGATGTAAACAATTATATGCTCCCCTTAGTAAGTGGATTGAGTTGCAAAGAAGAAGCGTTACATACCCTTCACCTGCGTTCAGGGTAAACGAAGTGGCGACGCTACATTTTTACTCTTCAAAATTGGCAAACCCAGATGTCCGCCGGATCTTGAGATTTGACATTCCAGATTAGTATGTAATTTGGAGTGCCCGCCTTTAGGTAAATTTTTGGTCAGGCTAAAGCCTGACACTCCAGCAACATTCTTTTCTCGTTTGATTTTTCTGAAGATTACATACAAAAAAATTTGACAAATAGGGGTCTGTTTCTTACCATTGATCTACGATGAAGCGAATAATTTGTCCTCTTGTTTTATTCTTGTTATTTTGTGCCCAAAGCTTTAGACCTTCCTGCTTTCTTGCAGAAGCAGAAGAGTACAGCTATTTCTGGCCCATAGAGAAAATGAGAAAATTATCCTCCCTATTCGCCGATCATCGTAATTTCCGTTTTCATTCCGGGATCGATTTTCCTACCCAGAAAAAGACAGGATACAAGGTGTTCGCCTGCCAGTCCGGCTATGTGTATCGACTCTTCACCTCCTGGTGGGGATACGGCAAGGCTGTCTATCTTAAGCTGGACGATGGACGTTTTGCAGTATACGGGCATCTTTCGGATTTCTCCAAAGAAATCTCGACATACGTGATAAGAAAACAACTTGAAACCAGAAGATATCACACCGATTTTCTTCTGAATAAGAATGAAATAAGGGTGAAGATGGGGGAACTTATCGGTTATTCCGGGGAAAGCGGTTTTGGGGGACCGCATCTTCATTTTGAGTTGAGAGATTCGGTCGGACATCCTATAAATCCTTTGACCTGGGGTTTTTCTGTGAAAGACAAAGTTCCTCCGGTCATGCAATATCTGGCACTAAGACCTTTGGGGGTGGGATCAAAAGTTAACGGTTCAACTGAACCGGTTGTTTTCCCTCTCTCTTTTGATTCCCATAAAAACATCTATAGATTACATGAAGCCCCAAAAGTTGAGGGAGAAATAGGGTTGGAGCTTTCGGTTTACGACAAGATGGAAACTTCCCATTTTAAGTTTGGAATCTATCGACTAAAGCTTTATCTGGATGATAGGTTGGTCTTTGCCTCCCGATACGATAACTTCTCCTTTGAAAATACCCACAAGATCGAACTGGATCGTGATTTTGAGCTTAGAAAAAGAGAGGGGAAAAAGTTTTATAAACTTTTCGTGGAGGAGGGAAACGATCTTCCCATATATGACCCAACAGAAGGAAAATTAAATACCGAGATTTCAAAACCAGGTCCTCATCAGATAGAGATTAAGGCTTTCGATGCTTTGGGCAATTTCTCCACCTTAGCCTTTTCCCTGATATTCGATTTTAGCCCATTGATTCTTTCCTGCTCACTTGAAGAGGATGATGGCAAGCAGAAGATAAGAGTGCAGTTTGATGATTCAGATGATGTAGTCGGGGAGATCATGGTGGAAGAAAGTAGTTTGAACAAGATATTTTGGGAGGAAATCAAAAAAGAAAACATAGGTAAATCACGAGGAGAATATACCGTCCAACTGGCAGAGAAGCTCGATAAACCTGCTCTGCTCAGGATAAGAGTAAAAGACAGCTTGGGTGCCTTCTCTGAACAAAAGTATCTTCTGGTCAATTTGGATCAACTTGAGGGGTCAAATAAGGGGGATTCTTTAAACTTAGATTACAACTATAATTTCAAGGATAATTTTTTCATCTTTGATCTTAAGTTCAACCAGATATTGAGAGGAGTGCCTGAGCTGGCACTTAAATCTGGTGGATTTAATTTCGATCCCCTTTTCTATGAACAGACGGGTGAGAAAAGCTATTGGGCTGTCTTTCCATTTTTCCTAAAGGAGCAAAAAGTAATGACCCTATCAATAAATGGAGTAAATATATATGGTGATTCAACTGTACTGGAGGAAACCATTCCCCTCGCTATAATTACTAAAACTTTTGGAGGGACAGGAGTAAGTCCAGATGGTCAAGCAAAAGTTGAGTTTGAACCGGATGTAGTATACAGCGACATAAATGTGAGCATCCACACCGAAAAGATAAAATGTGAATCAAAACATAAACCGACAGGGAAGATTTACTCCTTTGAGCCATCCACGGTTCCATTCAACGGCTGGGCAAAAATTTCATTAAAGTATCCTCAGGGAAGATGTGATCCACACAAATTGGGACTTTATGAGCTGATGGGAGAGAAATCTTGGAGGTTTGTAGGCCAAGAATTGGACACCTTAAATCGAGCGATGGAGGGAGAGGTGAGGTATCTTTCTGCCTATGCTCTCTTAGAGGACACCCTGCCGCCTAAGGTAAGGAAAGTGTCTATCTCCGAAGGCAAAAGGATCAAAAGCAGAAGACCCAAGATCACAGCGGTGTTAAAGGATGATCTTTCCGGGATCGGAAGCGATCAGGACGTTCTGATTCAATTGGATGGAGAATGGATGATACCGGAATATGATCCGGAAAAGAGGGTCCTCTTCACCCGTCCGATCCTTCCCTTAACTTTAGGAAAACATCTGCTTACCATCCGGGTTAAAGATCGAGCAGGGAATGAGACTAAAGTAAAACGAGAATTTTTTGTGATCCGAAAGTAGGACGGTTATATGCGGAAAGAAGGTGTTGGAAAACTACTTTTTTGTAAAGTAATTTTTCGTAGGGACAGGGCTTGTCCTTCAGGATGAATCCCTGTCCGAACTCCGGGGCGGACAGCCATCCCCCGCCACAGGCGGGGCGGGATCCCTACGATAATTTCAATTATTTTAAAAGATAAAAAAGCCAGGGAGATTGATAAAACAATCAAGGGGTTCCAGTTGGTCAAAATCAAGGTTGTCGCAGTAGGTAAGACCAAAGAGGGGTGGATTAAAGAGGGGATTTTGTATTATCAGAAGCTTTTGAAAAAATATGTGGAGTTGGAACTGGTGGAGATCAAAGAAGAAAAGATCACCAGGTCCAGAGAAACCATAACTGTTTTAGATGCTGAGGCTGAAAGAATTTTGAGATATCTGAAAAAGTCCAGTTACGTTGATCCATCGGATTTATGTATTGCTTTGGACGCAAAAGGCAAGAGTTTAAGTTCGGAAGATTTTGCCAAACTGCTCGAAGAAAACTTAAGCCGGGGATACAGTGAATTTGTATTCATTCTGGGTGGAGCGCTGGGATTGTCCCCTAAAGTTCTGGATGCCTGTCAGATTAAGCTTTCACTTTCTAAGATGACCTTCACCCACGAGATGTCAAGACTAATTTTTCTGGAGCAAATCTATCGGGCGTTTTCCATCTTGAAGGGGACAAAGTATCACAAATAAAGACAACATATAAAACGAGAGCCGCCAGGTCAGGTCCAAAACTCGGGGAAAAATCGGGGAAAAAGCTTGAGTGAGCCCAAAAGTCTTCTCTTTCGAGCCTCGGAAAGCTTCTCCTTATCCTGTCTTTAAAGCTGAGGTTCAAGAGTTCAAAGACATAGGAAAGGATTCATCCTGAAGGATTCATCCTGAAGGAGACTTGAGCCTTCTTACGGCCTCCCCATCCCTGCTTCTATCAGAACCTGATGGCTGGCGACCCTCCTTGAATTCCATTCAAAGTTCTACAGACCTTTTCATTCGCATTCAATTTGTTTATTGCTTAAAAAGGTGTCGGTCTGCATCTTTTAGATCTGATTCAAATTATTCATTCCATTCAACGTTACATCTGTTTCTTTGTTATGAGGTATCATTCCCCTCATCCAGAACGGCTGAAAAGTCTTTTTGAGCTTTTCGATTCTTTGAGCAGTCACATTCGGATTGAGAGGAATTTTGCCCTTTCGGTTTTGCTTGTTCATTTTTTCATCGGTTAACCGCAGGAAGTTATCCATAAGCTTCTCCTTTTTATTTCAAAAGAATCATCTTGTTCGTCTTCTTAAAATTATCAGCTTTAATTTGGTAAAGGTAAATCCCGTTTGCCACAGAGTTGCCCTGACCATTGGTGCCATCCCAGGTTACTACATGGGTTCCTCTTTTTTGTTCTTGATCCACTATGGTTTGAATCCTTTGCCCTAAAAGGTTGAATATCTCCAACTTGATATGTCCATCTCGAGGAACGTAATATTCGATTTGAGTCTGGGGATTGAAGGGATTGGGATAGTTCTGTCCTAACTCATAACTTGAAGGCGAATTTTCTGTCCATTCCTCCTTCACATCTGCCGGGCTGACAAAGAAATCGCAGGTCATGGTGTCACCGGAATTGGAGACGTTTACCACTGCCACATAAGTTTCCGTTTCCGCATAGCTTTTGCTGTTGGGAACGGAACTTGTGTTGAACGTTCTATTATTGGAGCTTCCGGGATAAGGGTGGCCCGAATAATTCACATAGCCAAAGGGAATAGTCGATTCCAATTGCCATAATCCATCTGCCTGCTCTAAAGCCACTTTATAGTGACCGTGTGCAGTATATCCCGGATACCATTCATTGTCGTTTGCTCCATAATCACCTATGTTCTCATCCACATGCCAGATCAAAAGCCCAGAATAGGGGAGTGCCGAATCGTAACCGGTTTTCTGTCGGTTAGCCACCAGGAAGTATTCGGTCAGTGGCGAACCGGAGGTCCATAGTTTGTAAACCACAGAAGAGTCTTCAATGGCGGGAATCTCTACTCCGTTGATGTTGCTGGTAACCACGGTGGCAGAGACATATCCCAGTTGAGTCATACACCAGGCATCCGGATGGGCAGGAGAATCACCCAGATAACCATTCCAGCTTCCTCCAGCCATCAGGCTCCATTCTCCTATCCCGTATGAACTGTAGTCTGTATCGTAAACGTCGGGCAGTCCAAAAACATGACCTAACTCATGACAGAATACACCACAGGTCATGTCGTAAGGGGAGTACCAGTATTCCGGCTGCATGGTATACTCCCATATCCTCACCCCATCCTTCAGGTTGGCGGTGGACCAGGAGTATGTGACTCCCCACTTATGCGACCAGATGTGGTCGGGATTTTGGGTCAGTTCCGCTCCTTGACCGGCATGCACCACGATTAAGGCGTCCACATATCCGTCAAAATCGTTGTCATAATCGGAGAAATCCACAAAAGGGTCAACCAGATCGACCAGATCCTCCACTAATTTTTGACAATTCCGAGGATAATTTCCCAGTCCGTGTTGCCCGTCAACGTAATATGCATAGGTCTCTGGAGCAGTGTTCCAACCGGTGGCAGAAGGATAATGGACTGTGATGATGTCCAGTGCCCCATAAGAGGTCTCTTGATAATAATGGTGCACACAACCCTGTTGGTTTGCGAAGATCAAAGTATCAAAAAATGAAGCGTTGACTATGGATAGATTATCTGAGAAATCGACTAACAGGACTAAAGCTTTAAATGGTCCTACTGGACCGGTGCCGGTTGGATAGACTTCGCTTATGGGATGCAGGCTGGGTTGGTCAATTCCTTTTTCCTGCATGAATCGGGGGTTTTGAAGATGCTCTGGCACAGAAACCTCCCCCAATCTCATCTTTTTTTCCATATCCGGATGGGGTGACATGGCAAATGATTCTAAGCTCGCCAGAGTCAGCAAAAACATAAGCAGAAGCATCGGGCAAATTTTGTATGCGTCTTTCATCTTCTCCTCCCCCTTTTCTCTATTCATATACTAAAAAAGCATCAAACTTCTTTTTAGTCAGTTTTAGCTTGAAAAGATTTTTGAGAATTTTTCAGGTGGTGTCCCGAACCGAATCGGGCTCGGGACGCCACCTGGTCTGAGATCCGGAGAGTTATTTCTTGGTCTTTCTACGGGTAGTCACTTTCTTTCTCCGGGTAGTGGTCTTGCGAGTGTTTCTGGTTTTCCGCATTCGTATCACCCCCTTTTTGTTTAGAAGTGGAAGCCATTGGAGATGGCTAAATTAATTCCCTTGCTTCTGGTGGGCCACAATCCTTTTTGAACAGCTATGCCAATGTCCAGATGATATGCACCTAGATTGAATCCCAGTCCATTGGCAACGGTCACACCTTCATTTCCTCCTATCGAGATGCCACCCCGCACATCCAACCAGTTCAAAAGTCCATATTCTGCTCCAAGAGAAACTCTCAACTTTTTGGATACGCCCATCCCCTTTTTGAAACCCTGTTTTAGATCAAAAGCCCAAAGCGACCTTTTACCCTGATAGGCCACTCCCACATGTATGAGTGTGGGCATGTGGGTGATAAAGGGATCAATCTCTTCGGTATAAGAATGTTCCGTGACCAAGGAATCCACATCAAAGTTCTCCGCTAAAAGTGAGTCTATTTGCACCTGATATCCTCTTTTTTCAGTCTTTTGA
>CAYOFL010000073.1:0-602 GCA_964403165.1 uncultured Ignavibacteria bacterium | reverse complement strand
AGTTTTCCTTATATTTGAAAGCCAGCCCAAAGTCCAACCCATATCCCTTTCCACCTTCAGCCGACTGGAGGACGAAATCACCTTCCCCAGTTACTCCGGTCTCTAAAGCGAAGACTTCACCTTCTGCTTCTTTCACCTTTTGATAGATCAATCCTCGGATGTACCTTGTATTTATTCCACACAAAATTTCTTTTCCCTCTTTTTTCCAAAGGGATCTACCATAGGAAAGCCCCACATCCACCGAGGCGAAAGCTTCTCCATCCGAGCCGGAGAAAAGTATGGTATCGTTGATTTCATTTCCGAAAAAGAGAACATGAATTGGGTCTTTGGGAAGGAGAAGATCAGATGTCCCTCTTCCTGAAACGGTGAAAGCGAAATTCCCCCAAGAGATGCCCAGAGCTGAAACATCAACATTCAATGAAAGGTTTAACCCTTCTTCGGGGATCAAATTCAAAATGGTCTGCTTGTCCTCAGAAGTAAGAAACTCACCATTGTATTGGTTATACTGCTTAAGATTGAAGCTATTGTTGTATACATTTATACTTAAAGAAAATAGCATGAGGTTTTTTTCTGAGCCTTTTGAAAATCCCAAGTTGGCAGGA
>CAYOFL010000072.1:11582-15892 GCA_964403165.1 uncultured Ignavibacteria bacterium | reverse complement strand
AAAAATCAATGCGAAGCATTCATACGAATAATAAAATGTAAACTGTTTCCTGCTCCTCTTAGTAACTATCAGAGGCAGGAGTTATTTTAGGTGTTTTCTTCGAGGGATGAATTCTTACCAGGATAATGCCGGCAAAGATCAAAAGAGCGCCTACAATCTGGAAAGCGTTCAGACTTTCACCGAATATGATAAACGCTAAAACTGACGCCACCACCACCTCCCAGGTGGCCATAATTCCAGCCCGACCAGCCTCTAAGTATCGCAATCCCCTGGTGTAGAGGGAATAACCCACCAGGGTCGAAAAAAAAGCTAAAGCAAAAATCCACAACCAAATCATCGCCGGATAACTAACCGCCACAAGATTGCGTGTTCCTCGAACAAGCAAAAGGAAGAAACTTCCGAAACCCAAAGCATAGGTGACCACTGTGTAAGAGCTATATTTTGCCACCCCTTTCTTACCAAATATACTGTAAAGACTCGCTCCCATGCCTGCACCCAATCCATAGATTACCCCTTTTATGTTAAGCTTAAACTCAGCCGGATTGTAAACCTGAATAACCAGAATGCATCCCAAAAAAGTGAGAAGTAAAGCCAAAATCTTAGCCCGGGTGAACTCCTCCCCCAGAAAGAACCGCGATAGAAGCACAACGAAAGCGGGGTAGGTGTAAAGCAGGATGGTGGCGGTAGCTACGGTGGTGTATTTGATGGCGTAAAAAAACAAAAGAAAACACAAACTCACGCTTAAAAGCCCGTAGATTCCGAAAAATAAAAAATCCTTTTTTCTGATTCTCAGCCAATCTGGATTTACAAAGATGGCAAAAATAAACAAAAGTAAAAAGGCAATAACAGCTCTGAAGGTGACCACGGTCAGAGGGTCCGGCTCGTGCATGTATATCAACCGAGCCAGAATCCCGATGGTTCCCAAAAAACTTGCCCCTAAGATCACAAACAGATATCCCTTGGTCTCTTTTTTCATTTATATGGTATTAAAAAAACACATTCCTTTGAAATATCCCTTACTGCATGAATATGTCAAATGGCTTAAGTTTTCGACAATATATAAAGTGAGAAAGTTAAAGCAAGTTTTTTGTTTCTGAAGATATGCTGGAGTGTAAAGCTTTAGCTTTACTTATTTCAGAGTTCGTCACGGTCAGACGACCGCCCCCAGACGGGCCCGTCGGGGCGTCTGGGCGGACACCTTGTCCGTGACGATAAAACCAAGTAACGGACGAGGCATCCGTTACCAACGCGGGATTATCTTTGGATGCGTCGGCATTAGATGTAATTTTATGAAAGGCTACCTCCTTGGTTTGAAATCATTTTTTAATTATATATGATTTTGAACCAAAAACCAAAAGGAGGTAGCAGATGCTTTACGTTGGTATGGACATTCACAAACGTTTTTCTCAGGTGGCGGTTTTGGATGAATCTGGAGAAGTTTTGGGTCAGCGCCGCCTGGATCACATTCCGGCAGAGGAGTTGAGAAGATATTTTAATGAATTTCCTAAAGATACGCAAGTGATAATGGAACCGACTTGTGGGAAACGGAAGTTAAAAGGTCGCCCCTCAACCATGACCCGATCTAACCTTGTGTGGAACAATAGATTAAAAATGCGGGGCCGATCCCGCCGTTGGCAGTTCGACTTTGCTCACTGTCCTGAGCCTGTCGAAGGACGGGACGACCTCCGGCTTGACAATAAACCGCTTTCAGTCCACTGTCCACCGTCCACCGCTTTTGGGGTGATGTGGTAGGGACTATGAACTGTGAACCATAAACTATAAACTGCCTTAAAAATGCGGGGCCGATCCCGCCGCTGGCGGGACAACCTCTATCTTAACTTTTAACTATGAACTACGAACTCCGAACCACGAACTGCCTTAAAAACGCAGGGCCACGAGACTTGAATTTGCTATTTGCAAGAGGTACTGTACTATGTTTCCTGATAAATCCCGTTGCGTATGCTGATAATCATACATCGTTCGGTAAAACCACCCCTTTCCTCAACATTATCTCGGTATATTCCTGTCCACTCATTGGACATTTCAGAAGATCATCAAGTTGCCTTGAAGAGTCTAGAAAGAGTTGAAACTTAATCCTCTTCAAAAGGTTCGGAGGATAGTCCCTGTAACCTGTGCCAGTGGATATCTTTGTTCGTATCTTGGTCTTCTTCCCATGGTGGAAAAAGTACCAAAACCTGTGATCCCTTCCTTCCTCTTTTATGAATCCTTTTTCAGCAAGAGATTTTTCTATGGTGTCTCTGGGAATAGCCTTCATGCTGTTTCCAATTCGCTAATAACGGACTCATACTCCTGTAAAAGCTGACGAGCGTCCCTAGTGAGCTTGTGTAAAGGGTTGTTCCTATAAGAAAGATAATCATGGATAAAGAACTCTGAGAAGTCCTTCAAAGCTTCTTCTTTCGTAAAGCCAGAGCCGAAAATATTGAACCTACTATTCTGAAAAAAGAATAAACCATTCTCCTTAGAGAGTTCGATGTCCAATAGAAAACCTTCGCTGAATATTACTCTACCCTCGCTGCCTCTCAGTTCGTTAACAAAGTATTTCGCTGGTGCTGCTTGGATAGTTTCCGCTTCCGTTTCTGGAAAGACCCGCTCCTCGAGTACTTCTGCAATAGCAGTGCTATACTCGCTCGCTGACGCAAGCATATCCAAGGAAAGCTCTCGATTGAGGATAGTTTGGACTTCCTCCAGAAAGGGAGTGTAACGTAATGGTTCCCAATCATCGGAAGTAGGGAATCTCGTGTCGTATGACATACTCAAGGCTCCTGATTCATGATTTGTCTATAATACTCAGTCACCAAGTCTTCAAAGATCTTTTTCGTGTATTTGTGAGACTCATCTATATACGATTCAATTTTAGAGAACTCTAAATTGCCTTCAAAAAAGTAATCAAAATCTAGAATTATTATCTCTGTTTCTTTCTCATCTGATAATTTCCTATACTGAATCAGTACTCTGAGAGCACCTTCTCCCAATTTAATAAATAAAACGGTATGTAAGAGATCATATGCTTCTGGTATTGATTTTGGCGTCTTGTATCCGAAATTCACAAATTTTCCCAGTGGTATAACTCCATCCTCTCTTAAGATCGGGATATGATTTACATATCTAAGTCCCGTCCTATAAAGAGTCTGAATTCTAAACTTTTCAGCGAATAATCCCAAATAGCGTAGTGCTTCTTCTTTAAATTGGCTAAAGCCCAAATACTTGTACCGATGGAATGAGCATTTATTGATAGAAAACTGGATGCCCTTTTCTCTCCTACTATCTCTAAATAGATAATTTCTCATTGGATAGGGTTCGGGGGAATCTGCAAGCGGAGGGTTTATCTCTGGAAATTCTGCTCGGATTTTGTCATAGTATTCATCTTTTCTACATTCTATCGCAAGTTCAGGAGGGAATCTGATTTCAAAAACGGATTCCACAAGGGGAGAATTCTTGTATAATCTGCTCATGTCTTTATATATCTACTTTCCTGAGTTAGTGATGTTGACTACGAACTATGAACCACGAACTATCTACTGCTTTAAAATGCGGGGCCGATCCCGCCGTTGGCGGGACGACCTCAAAAATGCGGGGCCGACGAGACTTGAACTCGCGACCTCCGGCTTGACAGGCCGGCGTTCTAACCAACTGAACTACGACCCCGGAAAGTCAGTCATTAGTCAATAGTAAATCCTGTCCTACTTTGGGGAAATTCGAACTTTTTTGTACAAAACGAGAAGCATTTTGGTGATCTCGGTATTCAGTTCCTCCAATCTGGAAATCTCATTTTTCTCTTTTATTTGATCTACCGAAATAGCTTCTTGCAACAACCTCAACCAGTTATCTGTCTCATACGAAGATTTCAGCGCTATTTTTAAATACCTGCCAAATTCTTTTTTGGAAAAACTGCCGTAACCTTCAGCAATGTTGGCACTGATGGAGGTGCTGGCTCTCAGCAATTGTTCCAAAATAATCCTGGTTGACATTCCCTTCGTAGGCTTTTCTGCCAGGCGAATGATTTCTACTGCTAAGTTAAAAGCCTTTTTCCAGACCTCCAAATCCCTAAATGTTTTTATTTTTGTCACATCTACCAATGACTACTGACTTCTGACTATTGACTGCTTTTATTGGGCGGTACTGGAGTCGAACCAGTGACCTTCTGCGTGTAAAGCAGACACTCTAAACCAGCTGAGCTAACCGCCCGGAATTAATCCTCCAAAGAACTATTATGTGACCTTCCCGCCTCAGGCGGGACACTCTAAACCAGCTGAGCTAACCGCCCGGAATTAATCCTCCAAAGAACTATT
>CAYOFL010000072.1:0-11482 GCA_964403165.1 uncultured Ignavibacteria bacterium | reverse complement strand
CAAAGAACTATTATGTGACCTTCCCGCCTCAGGCGGGACACTCTAAACCAGCTGAACTAACCGCCCGAAAAAAAACAGTTGAAAGTCCCAAGTAAAAACGGCAGACTCTCAAACTATATTTGGTCAGCTTGAAAGATCATGCCCCTCTGTGGGCTTCGGGAGACTTCTCCTTTCTCCCGTTGATAATTATGGCAATGGGGATGATCACGCAGTAGCCCAACACTAAAAGTATGGGCGCTAAGGTGATAGAGCCATACCCCAGAGTGATGTAACCCAACACAATGACAAACAACCCTACGGCAAACAGAATATAGTTCTTGCTGGTGAAGGGCAAGATCGATTTTTCTTTGGCTTTATAAGCTTTTGCCGTCGGTTTAATCTGTGGTTTTACCTTACGTTTGTCCTTTCCTGCCATTTTTTCCTTCCTTTGACGAATGTTAATTTAATAAACAATCGGAATAAGTCAAGCGAAAACACTAACTGAGTTTACTATATTCCCCCTTCCACCACGTCCCGCCTGAGGCGGGACGGCTACCATCTCTGCTCTTCAGAATTATAGGTCGAATATGCCTGCCGGCCATGGGTCAAAGATCTATTCGACTTCAACACTTCTTACCTCACCCCCTGTCCCCCTCTCCATTTTATGGAGAGGGGTTCACCCTGAAGGGATTCACCCTGAAGGGGAGATAGGGGGAGAGGTAGCTCAATAGGCATTTTTGGATGAGAACCAATCCTTCAGGGTCAAAAGAAGTATCTTAATATCAAAAGCCAAAGACCAGTTCTCCACATAGAAGAGATCGAACTTTGTCCTCTCCTCTATGGACGTGTTTCCCCTCAAGCCATTCACTTGCGCCCAGCCGGTGATCCCGGATTTGACCTTGTGGCGCAGAAAATAGCGAGGTATCCCCTCTTTAAATTTATCGACAAAAAACTTTCTTTCTGGACGTGGTCCTACCAAACTCATATCCCCCTTCAATACGTTGAAAAGTTGAGGAAATTCATCTAAATTATTTCTTCTCAGGAATGCCCCCACTTTTGTCCTGCGGGGATCATCCTCTTTGGCAAAAGTTGGTCCGGTCTTCTCCTCTGCATTTTCTATCATGGATCTGAATTTATACTGGATAAATCTTTTTCCATCCCTACCCAACCTCTCCTGTTTGTAAAACACCTGACCTTTGGAATCAAGCTTTATCAAAATTACCAATATGAAAAAAACAGGGGAAAGAAGCAAAAGTCCGGTTGCAGAAAGGGCTACATCCAGAGACCTTTTCAGCATCCTGTTCCACCCCTCTAAAGGTGTGCGACCCAGAGAAATCAAAGGTATACTATCCAGAGATACTATCCTTGCTCTTGCCGCCATGATCTCAAACATGTCCGGCACTATCTGAAATTCCACCTTCAAATCCTCACAGCTTAAGACGATCTCCATGATCCGCTGATGATAGGATAAAGGCAAAGCCAAAATCACCAGTTCTATATTTTTCTCTTTTATTATCCGGGAAAGATCGTCTATGGTTCCCAAAACCGGTATGTCGGCACAATCAGCAGGATTGGTCTGTTCCTCAAGCTTGTCCCCGCCTTCAACCAGACCGATAAGCTGACAACCCAGTTGAGGATTTTCCTTCCACCTGTTGTAAAGTGAGAGCCCCATCTCTCCGGTTCCCACTATTATCGCCTTTTTCACCCCGTAGCCGCGCTTTATGAAACCTCTTTCCAGCTTAGCCATAATTCTTCTTTCCCCATAAAGCAAGATTATGCCTAAAATCCAGGACGCTACTAAAGTTGCACGGGAATAAGAGGTGCCTCGATAAAAAAAGGTGAACGCCATCACAATCAGAAATCCCAGGGTGGCGCCTTTGGCTAAAACATAGAGCTCATCGAAAGCGGTCTTGGGTCTGGTGCTTTTGTAGAGTCCATAGGCGTTGAATACCACCACCCACACCACCACCACAAAGATCGACCCGTAAAGGTAAAAAGATAGGGGAGGAATCCCTTTAGTGACCGGCACGATTTTAGTCAAAGGCGAATAGAATCTCACCCAGTAGGCTAAAAGGAAAGAGGAGAAGATGATTATCACATCCGCCAAAAAAAGAAAAAACGGGAATATGTGCTTGAAGTTCTCTTTTTTCATCTCAAGCTCTTGTTATGCTCTTCTAACTTTGTCTTTATGAATTCTTTTATCTTCTCTTTGAACACCTTCTTGTCAAACCTGAGCGCGTTCTCTCTTATCCTTTCTGGATCAAACCTGGTGGATTCGAAACGTTGCACTGCTTTAATTAAAGCTTCTTTGGTCTGAGGATAAAAGAATACTCCAGTATGAGAAGAATCGATCTGTTGATCAGGATAGGCTCCTTTGACCGATTCGGTTACTCCTCCTTTTCCAAATGCTAAAACCGGCTTGCCGCAGGCTTGAGCTTCCACCGGCACGATGCCGAAATCCTCCTCTCCCGGAAAGATCAAAGCCTTACATTTCGCATAATGTTTTTTCAACTCAGAATGAGTTTGCCAGTCCAGAAATTTAACATCTTTCTTTCCAATTTTCATCAACTTTTTTTTCTCCGAGCCTTCGCCAATAACCACAAGAGGAAGATTCAGCTCATTGAAAGCTAAAACAGCTAAATCGATCCTCTTATAGGGGACCAAAGCGGAGATCACAAGATAATACTCCCCTTCTTTCCTACTTAAGTCAAAATGCTCTGTATCCACCGGAGGATAGATTACGTCTGCATCCCGGCGATAGTGCTTTTTGATTCGTCTTCTTACGTTCTCTGAAATTGCCACAAACCGGTCTACCCGGTCAGCAGATTTCTCATCCCAGGTTCTCAGATAATTCATAAAAAAGGGAATGCTCCACCGAATGAGTGGGCTTACGCTATTATGGGAAAAGTAGGTGTAATACATCTCCCAGGCATATCTCATGGGAGTAAAGCAATAACAAATATGGCATGTCTCCGGAGAGGTGATCACACCCTTGGCAACACAATGACTGGAGGAGATGACCAGATCAAATCCTGTAAGATCAAACTGCTCGATGGCTGTGGGAAAAAGGGGAAGATATTTTTGATAGTGACTTGAAGCAAACGGCAGATTCTGAATGAACGATGTTTTTATCTTCATCCGGGAGATGGTCTCCGAGACCGATCCCTTTTTATGTAATAGGGTGTAGATGGTTGCTTCCGGGAAAAGCTCACACAGAACCTCCAGACACTTCTCTCCTCCTCTCATCCCGGTCAACCAATCATGAACTAAAGCTACCTTTCCTGTGGATTGTGCGGACATATTTTTCAAAGACCTCATCAATCTTTTGTTACAACTCAATTGTTATCGGAGTAAAAGACCCTGGTGTGCTTTTCACTTCCTCATCAGCCATTTGGCTTTCTCCTTAAAAAAGGTTTTAAGTTCGTCCAGGGACACTGGTTTCAGCATCTTGGGAAGGATGCTGAAATTTTCAATCTTTGCCAAAGAGATGGCCAGCCAGTAATTATCCAATCCACCGTGCTTCTTCTTTGCCTCCTGGATCAGTTTTTCAAAAGGAAGAATTTCTCTATCAATGAAGTGAATATCCACAAAATCTTTGGGATCACTTCTATCGTAGAGGGCGGAGAGTTTATTACAGGAGATATCCAGGACATTATCTACATATATTCCATATTCCTCCTTAAAAACCTTCTTCTTCAATCTGTATGGCGCATCCATTGCAAAATCACACCTGAGAATCTCATCCCCTCTTTTTATAAAGAACTCAAGATAGCTTCTAAAACTACGCCTCACTTCCAATTGCCCTTTCAGTTTGGCGGCAATATCCTGTATAAGAGGCAATACCCTGGGCACCTGTCCTTCCTCCTCTGTGAAGAAATCCATATCCTCCGAAATTCGGTGCTCAAGATAAAAGGCTGAAAGGGCTGTGCCTTCGGTCAAAAAGAATGTGTCCTTCAAAACCGTCTCAGCGAAAAACTGGATGAAATCCTCCTGGAGGGAAGTTAGAATTTTCATTACTCCTCCCTTTCCTGATGCTTCGAGGTCTGGATTCCGCTTTCGGGACTTCGATCCGCAGGATCCAAATTGGGAAGATACCACTCCCAAAATTTTCTCACTTTGCTGGCAAGATGTAATTTCTTCAGATACTTCTTTATAATCTCCACCGGAATTTCTGTGACGTCCTGAAAGGAGCCGTTATTGAGGACACGAGAAAGATAGAAGATAAATACGTCCTCGTTCTCCAGATCTTTTTGGGCGATCTGATAGTCCCAGAAGAGTGCTCTATTGAACTTGACCTTATGTTCCATGCGCGCCTCCATTTTTAAAAACCATGATATTGAAGCCCCCTGCTCAGGGAGATGGTTTCCGCGACTACCCCTTGTTTATGTAACAAAGTGTATACAGTTGCCTTCGGAAAAGACTCACAAGAATCTCCAGACACTTGCGGAGCTCGTCCCGCAAAGTGCGGGACGCACATTCATACGAATCTCCCCCTCTCATCCCGGTCAACCAATCATGAACCAAAGCTACTTTCATACTTCTAGAGACCTCATTATCTTTCTTGTAGGGGCAATTCATGAATTGCCCCTACAGCTTTACCTCCCACATCGCTCATAAACTTCTTTCCAGTATAAATCATGGTCTAAATTGAAGTTCTCTGATTCTGGATTTTCCCTATCCAACTCCCATTTTAAAGGATTATTCTGGATATACTCCCTTATATGTTTTAATTCTTTCTCATTGCGAATTACGTGTTCATAATAATTGCGTTGCCAGAAGGGTTTGCCAGATCGGTTTAGTATTTGGTTGATCTTCTTAGCAGTGTTCATTTTGAAATACCCTACCACTTTTGGTAACAACATCTTTTGCCTATACTGTAGGGGCGATTCATGAATCGCCCCTGCAATGAATATTATCCCATGAATATGGTTTGGCATAATGACGAATTCGTCCAGTTCTATCTCTGGGAATCTTATCTCTAACCCATTCCATTGGGCTTGGACGACATTTCGAAGATTTGGAAATTTTTCAAAATAAAATTGTCTGCCTTTTGTGCATATGGTTACAAAATATGCTCCACTCCGAGAATAATCGTAATCTTTTAACCGCAGGGATTTCCGATAGTGCTGATTTTGTTTCGTTTTGTGCATTTTGCTATGACTGCCTCAAACCTTATCTCATCACCTCACACAGAATCTCCAGACACTTGCGAAGCTCGTCCCGCAAAGTGCGGGACGCACATTCATACGAATCTCCCCCTCTCATCCCGGTCAACCAATCATGAACCAAAGCTATCTTCACTTGCCTCACCTCTTACCACCGAACCAAAAACACCTGCCCTTTTTACGCCGTATCTTTGAAGTACGGGTAGGATTTTGTTCTTAATTTCCTCAACATTCATCTTTGTTCCCCTTACTTATTAAATCCTTTGAATAATATGATATAAATATCCCTTTCGCTATTTTAACCGTACCCCATTTGCTTCATTTGTTTTTTCTTCTCTTTTTAGTCTTATGTTATCCTGTTTTTTTCCAAAAATCAAGCATTTTTTGTTTCATCCATAAGTATACCAGATAGATGCAAGGGCGGAAGTGGGTTTTTTGTAGTTGCCCAATTCATTGGGCGTCTATTTGGCTCGATCCTTCGACCCCTCGGTTTTACTCGGGGTGGTGAGCCTGTCGAACCACGAACTCAGGATGATGCCATAAATCGAGCAACTATGTAAAATCAACATAATCTTTATCCGTAGCGTCGCAACTCCATGTGCGGCGCACTTCGTCTCCATTCCTATCTTGCTTTCCTGCCATTCTGACCCCGCCTTTGGCGGGGGAAGAATCTCGAAAGACCCTTCGCTTCCCAGACGGGAGGGCAGACGCCCCCGTCGGGGCGTCCGCTCGCTCAAGGTGACAGAAAGGTTCGGGCGGACACAGAGGTCCGCTCCTACGCGTCTACTCAGTGGTGAAATTAGAGGGATGAGTTCGGATTGAGAAATATCTTGTTGGGGCAATTCATGTGGAACATCCCGCCAGAGGCGGGGAATTGCCCCTACGGGTTTTGATTCCGATAATTGAGGGCAACAATAGCACGGTGGTGATAAAGCAAGCAAAAACGCCCAGCACCAGAAGAGAACCCAAACTGACGAAACCACGGTATTCTGCCAGGGTAAGTGAGCCAAATCCTACCATGGTAGTCAGGGAAGTAATCATTATGGCTTTTCCGGTGCTTTTTAGTACAATGGGCGTTTTTGTGAGTCCTTCCACCCGGTAACGGTGCAAAAGGTGAACTCCGTCATCTATGCCAATACCCACAATCATGGGAATGCCCATCACGTTCACCAAAGTAAACATCATGCCGAACGTTTTCATCAAGCCCACCATCCAGATACCGCCAGCAAGTAAGGGGATCATTGCCAAAAGGGCAGTGCTCAGACTGCGGAAATCAATCCACAAAAACAAAAGCACGATCAGAATGGTGAGAATGGTTGCCTTAACCCCATCCTTTTTGATGTAGTCAATCAGTCGCAGAAACATGGGTGGGGTGCCGGAAATCTTGGGACTGATACGCTTCAACTGGGCAGTGAATATGCGCAGGAATTCAAAATTCCACACCTGCTCTTTAGGATAAATGGTCACCAAAAACTTATCCCCATCCTTATTGACATATCGCTTCTTGATTGTTTCCGGCAGCATTTTCAGGTTAATGGATTCTGGATTTGCCATCAGATAAGCTTTTTCTCTGAGCCTTGGTCCATACTGCCTTTGGAAGAGGTTCAGTTGAATGGCAGTAAACTCGGGATTACCTTTGAGTTTTTCCACCAGTTGCAAAATAGAGCTTTCCGAATCGGAGTCTTCAGGATCACCGATGATCTGTTGGCATTTCTCATCCACCCTATCCTGTCCACCGGTAAAAGCCAACTGCCCCAGCTCGTAAATATTCATATCCAGTCGTTCCAACTGTTCTGTAAGTTCCGTAAAGTTCTTTCTTGATATAAGCATTGTTCGGGTATTCGTGTTAAGATTATGACGAATCCTTGTTAGATATGGTCGCCGGTTCTGCTGCTCTGAATCAGACGGCACAAATTCGGAGATACTCTCCACCATGCTGACAGAAGGCACCTCCTTTGCTTTTTCGGTAATTTCTCTTGCCTCTTCTATTGAGGTGGTGGTGACCATGGCAAAATCAGGACTTAAATCAAAAGCCTGGATCATGGTGTCTTGAAGGGCAACCGAAGGAATCCCTTTTGGCTCCATGTTGAGATAATTGTAATCAAACTTCGCATACAGCGCCTGGTAAACGAAGAATCCTGTCAACAAAAGACCGATAACAAGAAACAGGACCGGCTTACGGCTCACCCTTTCTCCAAATTTCTCCAGCACTTTGAATTCGACACTTACCGGACGAGGCGGCTTGCGGCGAATCCTGCCAAGGATCTTCTCTCGCAATACCAAAAGCGCCGGCAATCCGGCTAAGGTGGTAATCATGGCACTGATTATGCCAATCCCCAGAATCAATCCCATCTCCTTAATGCCACGGGAATCGGAGATCATCAGGCTGAAAAATGCTGCGGAGGTGGTAATGCCACCGGTTATAATACCAGAACCTGAGCGACGCAAGGTTTGTTGCATGGCAAAAGAGGTATCTTCTTCCATTGCTCGGCGCTCGTTATAAACGGAAATGATGTGAATAGAATAGTCAATGCCCAGTCCAATTAGAATCACAGCAAACATGGCGGTCATGATATTAAGGCTGTCTAAGAAAATTGCGCCGATGCCGGCGGCAATGATGATGGCTAAAATAAGATTCAATCCGGCAAGCAGGGGAGCTGTCCACATGCGAAACGACAGGATGAAAAGTAACAACACTAAAACCAACGCCACCACAGAGGTGGTTTTCATGTCTTTTGTGGAATACACCATCTCATCCCGACCCAGGGGGATAGTGCCGGTAAGCCCTGCCCGAACTTCAGGGAACTTGAGTAATGTCTGGTCTAAGATTGCCTGGATTGAATCCGTAGAGGCTACCGATTTGTCGATATCCAAAATAGAGAAGGTGGGTTCAACTATGATCAGCAAGACGTTTTTATCATGGGAAATAAAATAAGGATCACCCATCAAGAACCGATCCACCGCAGAATCCGCCAGCGCTGTGCTGGAAGCGTTCGACTGGCTGACATACCTGTCCATGGTCTTCAGCCAGAACTGTAGCCCGTCCAAGTAGCGGACAGCATTGTCTTCCTTTTCCTTGGTGGAAAGCGCTTCCTCATCAGCGATATAGGTCTCTTCGAAATTATCGTTGATATGGGTCAACAGTGGAATAAGATTTAAATCGGCGAACACCTCCACAGTCTTCTTCAAATCCTTTGCCTTGACCAGCATAAAACCGTGCTGTCGCATAAAATCTTCATCTATCTTGTAGTCTATCCGCTCCACGTATTCCTTAAGACCCTCTATTTGTGGAACAATTTCTTCTGCAAATTCTTTGATCCGGTGCTCCGGTCCTTGCACCACGATTATGGAATTGGAGGCATTGGTGTATTCCTCGATGATTCTGTCAAACTCCTGCACCATGGGGTCTTCAAGTGGAAGCAAATCCGACCAGCGGGTGGTCATCTTTAGTCTGCTTGCTGAGATGGAAGCCAGAACAGCTAGAATGAGGATTCCCGCTATCACCCATCCTGGTTTTACCGCCGCAAATCTTCCCCATGCTATCAGAAGTTTATCTCTCATTTTTGATTCTCTCTATTTTATGGTAGAAAAAATTTCTCAGACTTTCAATTCGTTGATATTCTTGCGTCGTCGGAAAAACGATTCGAGGTCAGGAGTGCATGTTAAGGGACAAAAATCAAAAATAGACCCGACTGCGTAAAAGCAGGCTGTGGCCCTGGTTAGCTCCGTAAGCTTTGCTCTCCTTGCCAACGTTGACGTTGCCGATCAAGGTGAGCTCTACATTTTCATAAAGACTGTAAAGTGCGGTAGGCACAAAAGCAATGCTACCATCCGAAAGACTGACCAGCGCTGATCCGCCAATTTTCAGAAGATCCGTTGCAGGATATTGCACCAAGCAGTAAGCCTGATCCCTACTAAGGGCTTTTTGCTCTTGGTAGAAGTAACGCAGCCAGTCATTTAGATCGTACTGCCTGAAGTCGGATTTGGCAAGGGAATGATGATAAAACTCCAGCATCAGGTAAAGCTCTGAATCAAACGTATAGTCTGAGCCTACCACCAGTTCCCAGAAATCTTTTTCTTCTTTCACAAAATTATAAGCTCCCTCTGCCCATACACCCAATCCCAAAAGCTCTCCGGCAAAATCACCCCCTACCATACGGCGGCGCTTTTGGGCAGCGATGAAGGTATAATAGTCGGTGATAGTCCACTGAGTCTCGGTTCCCATCACGGAAAAATCAAAATGTCCCCAGCGTCCCCTCAAACTCAAAAGTTTACCCGACTCTTCCCAGCTTGATTCCGGCGAATACAATGCTAAAAGACTGAAGGCACAACTTAGTTGGCAATCTATCCGCAGTGCATTGTGTCCGGGCTGTTCATAGGTGGGGTCCATAAGATCCTTGAAATTAAACACATCGGTAGGATTGAAGGCATAACCCGTGCCGAGTGAAATCTGCTGTTTTCCCACCATCAAGTCAAACGAGGAAAAAGACAAACGCAGATAAGCATTGTCCAAAAAATTGCGATCTTCGTAAGTGAACTGGTAAGCGTCTCGCATTTCCGGAGGAACCGAAGAGGTTAAGTTCTGGGGAATATAATCCAGGAAATTCCAGTCACGTTTTCCGTGGTAGACTATCCAGTCAAAATTCGCCCCGAATTCTATTGTTTCGCTGGGTGTGCTTTTCAAATCCACCCGAAGCTTGTTGGATTGTAGTTGATAGTAACTTTTGTCCAGATAGATAACAGTATATTGCGGCTCAAAATATCCAAAGATGTCCACCTCCTGGGCACTCAACGGGGGAATTAACAACAGAGAAAGAAGAGTTGCACAAAGAAACTTTCTCATTTCTTCATCCCTCTTTGGGTGAAAAGATCATCCCCTAAATTCACCTTATAGGTTACCTCAAGGAATTCCATGTCAGTCTGGGTCCTGTCCAGTTTGTTGAACATCACCATCTGCATAGGGGTGGGGATTTCGTCAATCACTTTAATATCGCCACATACCAGCCGTTTTTCCAACAGGGTGGAATCATCATCATGATAATAATCCACCACCAGTGGGACGAAGCTTTCCTTATCCACCCACATCACCAGTCTTGAATATCCAGATGAGCTTTTGGGCTTGCGCTTCAACTCCAGCTTAAAGCAATGCTCTCCCTCTCTTTTTTCTTCCCCCAAAAGACGGGACTCAAACTCGTCAATGAAGGCATTCCCCGCTCCCATGTCTTCGTAAGAGAAATCACTGCCTTCCATCTTCTGTTTTTTGGCGTGGGTGGCAAGTTTCCTGACCCGACGGGTGCGGGGAAAGTAAACCCAGATATCGTCTGCATTGTTGAGCATCAAAATCGCCTGTCCCTTTACCCGGCTGGGCTTTAGGTATTTCATCAGTGTCTTCTCACCGTGATTCGCAGAATACGCCTGATAAACAAAGGTGCGAGTTTTCTTGGAGGTGGTCATTATGGTCATTTTCATCTTAGCCTTCGATTGTGCCGGATTCATTACCTGAGTCACTTTTTGAATAATCGTATCCGCAGTTATCGTGCCATTTTGTGCACCTGCACTCTTTACCCAGAAAAGTCCAGTGCAAAAGAAAAGGAGAATAAATGTTCTTAATTTCACAAAACCCTCCTGTTTATCATGGCATTTCTCTCATTGAAAAGTTTGGCTCAAGAAAACTTCTCTTAAAGTTATTCTTAGATATTCATGTAATATCCCAAACGTAAAGCACCCGATTTCACTCTTTGACTCCTTCATGTCATTTTCGAATATTACTAAAAAAATTAAGTTTGTCAATGCTGATTATACTTTCGTTGCACCAAATAGTCGGAAAGATGGTAGGGGCGATTCACGTGGAACATCCCGCCGGAGGCGGGGAATCGCCCCTACAACTTCTTGCCAAACCGATAAACTTGTCTTCAGCCCCTTTTCTTATAAAGAAAAAAAGCGACCCCCGAGCTCTCAAGAAGCGGGGGTCGCTTTGCATCAGATAAACTGAAGTTTCGTCTATACTAACACGGTGGCGCGGGCCCACCCTTATACAGATAGTTGATCAAATAGACCACGTCCGCCAAGTCCACGTTGCCGTCGCAATTGGCATCGCCAGCCTCTAAAGGATTTGGTGGGATGTCGCCCTTGTAAAGATAATTAATCAGGAATACCACATCTGCCAGATCTATGACCTGATCTCCATTAGCGTCACCATGTAGAAAGGATGGCTTAGATAACCCGAACCAACCCAAAATCCTTTCCATCACCGTTTTGCCATTGTTGGGCTCTGCCCCTCCCAGAGGAACCGCCTCAAAGGGAAATGTAAAGAAGACCACCTTGTAAGCTGATTGACC
>CAYOFL010000071.1:0-15972 GCA_964403165.1 uncultured Ignavibacteria bacterium | reverse complement strand
CCAATGGAGACGTGAGGGTGAAAATTAGAGACAAAGATTACTCTCCTCCGGAGATTTCCGCCATGATCTTACAATCTATGCGAAAGACGGCAGAGGAGTATCTGGGCGAAAAGGTGACCCAGGCAGTGGTCACCACTCCGGCATATTTCAACGACTCCCAGAGGCAAGCTACCAAGGATGCGGGAAGGATCGCCGGGTTGGAGGTTTTACGCATAATCAACGAGCCCACCGCTGCCTCTTTAGCTTATGGTCTGGAAAAGAAAAAGGATGAAAAGATCGCCGTGTTTGATTTAGGTGGGGGCACTTTTGATATCTCCATTCTGGAATTGGGAGAGGGAGTCTTTGAGGTGAGATCCACCAATGGTGACACCCACTTAGGAGGAGACGATTTCGACCAAAGGATCATAGACTGGATGGCTGATGAGTTCAAAAAGCAATATGGCATAGATCTAACCAAGGATCGCATGGCTCTTCAGAGACTCAAAGAGGCGGCAGAGAAAGCTAAGTGCGAGCTTTCCACCACCATGCAGACCAGCATTAACCTTCCCTTTATCACTGCCGACTCCAGCGGTCCCAGACATCTGGATTTGACCTTATCCCGCGCCAAGCTGGAACAACTGGTGGATGATCTTGTCCAGAGGACGGTTCAGCCTTGCAAGAAAGCTTTAGCAGATGCCAAGCTTCAACCCTCGGACATTAACGAGGTAATACTGGTGGGTGGACAGACCCGTATGCCGAAAGTTCAAGAAGTTGTAAAAAGCTTATTTGGCAAGGACCCACACAAGGGAGTCAATCCGGATGAGGTGGTGGCGGTAGGTGCCGCCATACAGGCGGCAGTTCTCTCCGGTGAGGTGAAAGACGTCCTTCTGCTGGACGTTACACCTTTGTCTCTGGGAATCGAGACTTTAGGTGCGGTGATGACCAAGCTGATTGAAAGGAATACCACCATACCAACCAAAAAGAGTCAGATATTCTCCACTGCCGCAGATAACCAGACTGCAGTGAGCATACACGTTCTTCAGGGTGAGCGGGACATGGCAATAGACAATCGGACCCTGGGGCGCTTCGATCTGGTGGGAATCCCACCTGCACCCCGCGGGATACCGCAGATTGATGTCGCCTTCGATATAGATGCTAATGGTATTGTTCACGTCTCTGCCAAGGATCTGGGAACCGGCAAGGAACAGAGCATAAAGATACAAGCCTCCAGCGGACTATCCGAGGAGGAAATTCAGAAGAAGGTGAAAGATGCTGAGGCACATGCCGAGGAGGACAAAAAGAAAAAGAGTCTGGTAGAAGCAAGAAACAAAGCCGATCAGTTGGTCTACACCACGGAGAAGACTCTGAAAGATTATGGCGATAAAATCTCCGCAGACGAAAAGAAAAACATAGAAGAGAAGATGGAAAAGGTTAAGCAGGCAATGAAAGGGGAGAATGCCGACGAGATCAACAAATCAATTGATGAGTTGATGCAAGCCTCGCACAAGATCGCAGAACAGATGTATAAACAGACCGCCGCACAGCAACAGCAGACACCCCCACAAGAACCACCCAAAGAGGAGAAAAAAGAAGAAAAGAAAGAAGACAAGAACAAAGGCAAAGAGGGAGCGGTAGATGCCGATTTTGAGGTGGTGGATGATAAGTAGGTCAACGGATTTAACAGATTAAACGGATCGTTGCGCTAGCTTAGTTAGGACAGGGGCTTGTCCTGAAAGCTTACCCTGATGGGTTGAACCCTTATCCCAACAGGGCTGATCAACGGATTTAGCGCCCAGACGCCCCGATGGGCCCGTCTGGGGGCGTCCGTATGGACGGATTAAAAGATTGGTATCTAAAGTTAAATATCTGTGCCGTTTGTTTGCAATGTGAACTCATAGGCTGGTAACGTAACTGAAATGATTTTGTCTTGACAAAATATTAGGCTCAGATATATTATGGCTGAGCGATGCATGAGATGAGGTAACGTAATTATTCTGACTACAAATGCACGCTCTGATTTTATTTTAAAGAGAACTTCGTGATTTGCCGAAATGTGTGGTGGAGGAAGTTTTTTCTTCATTGAAAACTTGCTCAAGCTGGAGTGCACCCCGCCGATTGCGGGGTGCGGTTCTCCTCAAGAGTGGTGTGTTGACGATATAAGAACATTCGGATTTCAAGAAATAGCGAAAGCAAGCTTTCGCACTCCAAAGACAGGCGGCTTAGCCAAGGGGTAAGGCGGAGGTCTGCAAAACCTCTATTCTCCGGTTCGAATCCGGAAGCCGCCTCTTTTTGTTAATGTAGCGGAAAGCTTCAGCTTTCCAAAAAGAAAACTTCTTGTTGTGGAGACCTGAAGGTCTCCGCTACATTCTAACAAATAACGAGATTTTTTATGATAGTGAAAATTGAGAAAGAAATCAGGAAATTTCTGAAAAACAACAGCAATAGAAAAATTATCAAGAAGTACGCCAAATACTTCAAGGAAGGATACGATCCTTATGGAGTTGCCGGGGAAAAGCTTCATCCCAAAATAGATGAGTGGTTCCATATGTGTCAGGAAAAACTGAGCCCAAAAGAACTTTTGTCTTTATGTAATAGTCTTCTGAGTTCAGGCAAGTATGAGGAGGCCAGTATCGCCATCGAATTTATGGTCAGGCTGAGAGATAAGTATAATAAGAGTTTGTTCAATGTCGTGGGCAAATGGTTTGAGAAATATATCATCAACTGGGCGCATTGCGATGTCGCCTGTCATAGCATATTGTATCCGTTTTTGGCAGATGGCGTAGTTGACTTCAAAGACCTGCTTGCCTGGACAGATTCTCCGCGCAGATGGAAAAGACGAGCGGTGGCGGTGACTATGGTGGAAGACTTTCACAAAGGCGGGACTGCTAATGTGGCACGAGCCATTCAGGTCGCTCGGAAGCTGATCCTTGATCCGGAAAAGGTGGTTCAACAGGGAACCGGCTGGCTCTTGAGAGAGGCATGGAAAAAATCACCCAAAAAGGTGGAGGATTTCCTGATCAAGTGGAAAGATCAGGCACCCAGGCTGATCATCCAATACGCCACCGAGAAAATTGATAAGGCAAAGAGGAAAAAATTCAGGCGAGGATGAAATAGCTTCTCCCAAAACGGAACTCCCCGTATTGCACCACACCGGACAAAATGTCGTAATAATTTTTTTAATCCCTTGCTTTTTCTATTATTTCCTCTAAATTTATTTTGTGGGTGGTGGGGTGGACTATGAACTGTGAACTATAAACCGTGAACCGATCTACGGGGTGGTGGATGGGACTGTGAACCATGAACCGGTTTACAGGGCGGTGGAGGGGACGGTGAACTATGAACCAATTAAGGATTATTTTCTCTTAGAAACCGATTCACCGATAAAAGGCTTTTATTTAATCTGACCCATGGAACTATACAGGGGGAAGAAGGTGGAGAGGAGTATGATGGCGGAGATGCCTCCAAAGACTACCAGGATAAGAGGTTCCATTATGGTCAGGACCTTCTTGATGGTTCTTTGCACGTCCTTTTCAAAGTATCCGTTAATTAAGGCGAGCTGTTCTGCCACCTTGCCGGTCTTTTCTCCCAAGCCTATCATGGTGATCATAAAGCCAGGGAAGGGAAGCCCCTTCATGGAGTCGGCAAAGGATTCACCCCGTTTTACCCTTTCCTCGATGGTCTCTATGGATCTAACAATGGTTTTATTACCGATGGTCCCCTTAACTAAATCCAGAGAGGGGAGCAACCCAAAGCCGGAGCGGAGCAGAAGCGACAAATAATGGGAGAAGGTGCATAAGATGCTCTTCTGAATAACCATGCCAAAAAGCGGGATCTTCATCTTCATGAAGGCTAAATTGTAAGCTCCACCCTCGGTCTTGCGGTAAAAAATAAGGGCCACAGAGCCTATGACGGCGAAGACCACAATGGGAATCCAGAGGCTCATAATAGAACCGATGATAAACTGGACCCCCCGGGTGTACCAGGGAATGGGAACGCCCAGTTCCAACACCAATTTCATCATCTTGGGCATAAGATAAAAAGCATAAAAGCCGGTAACTGCAGACATGACCACCATGATCATACAAGGATACATCATAGCTTGCTTTAATTCTGACTGCAATGCATCCTGCTTTTCCAAGGAGTCAGCCAGCTCGTCCAATATGTCGGCTAAGGTACCGCCACCTTCCCCGGCTCTTACCGCTCCCAGGTAGAACGGGGGGAAAATCTTGGGGAAAGCGGCGATGGCCTCGGAAAAACTGCCGGTGGTCTCTATCTTTTTGCAAATCTCCCCGATCACCTGCTGAAATTTGGGATTCTTCTCATGCTCCGCAATGTTCTGCAAGGATTGCAAAAGGGGCAGTCCGGCAGTAAACATCAGGTGCAGTTGGATGGTAAAAGCGAGAATGTCTTTTGAGGTGACCTTCCCGGATCCAAAGCCACCGGATTTTCGTTTTGCCTTTGCCTGCACCGAAATGGGGTACATATCCATCTCTCGAATCTGACCCTCTGCGTCCTCTAAGCTGTGTGCGGGAAGGCTACCTTTTACCCGTTTGTTTTTATTATCTACTGCCTGATAGGTGTATAGAGGCATTATCCCATCACCCTTCGAATCTCATCTAAGGAGGTCACCCCTTTAAGCACCTTCTCGATTCCATCCTCTAACATGCTCTTCATTTTGGCGGCCTTTTCTAACTCGAGAGAGAGAGCTTTCTGGAGGATGAGCTGGTTTACCTCTTCATTTACTTCAAGCACCTCAAATATCCCAATTCTTCCTTTATAACCGGTATGCTTGCACTTTTCGCAGCCCTTACCCCGATAGAAAGTTGGATTTTTCAACTCCTTCAGCTGTGGATAATAGCTAAGTTCCTCCTCAGATGGGGTATAACTCTCCTTGCACTTGGAGCATATCTTTCGAGCCAGCCTCTGGGCTATCACCGCCAGAAGAGAGGTGGATATCACAAAGGGCTCGATGTTCATGTCCAGAAGACGCGCCACTGCCGCTGATGCGCTGTTGGCGTGCAGGGTGGTAAAGACCAAATGACCGGTCATGGATGCCCGAAATGCCATCTCCGCGGTCTCCTCGTCTCTCATCTCTCCAAGGAGAATTATATCCGGATCATGACGCAGAATGGAACGCAGTCCTTTGGCAAAAGTGTATCCCGCCTTCTCATGAATCGGAGACTGCTTGGCTATGGGGAGCTTATACTCCACCGGATCCTCCAAAGTAATCAAGTTCTTCTCCAAGGCATTCAAGGTGGTGAGCGCAGCATAAAGCGTAGTGGACTTGCCCGAGCCGGTGGGACCGGTGATCACGAGCATGCCGTAAGGTTTCTTGATCAACCTCTTAAACACCTCCAGATTCTTACCCCAATAACCTAGATCCTGAAGACTTAAAAGAAACTTGGGTTTGCGCAATATCCTCATCACCACGCTCTCGCCCCAAAAGATGGGCATGGTCGAGACACGGATGTCGATGTCCTGGGAGTTGTAGGTGATGGTCATGGATCCATCCTGTGGAATCCTGGTTTCAGTTATATCCAGTTCCGACATAATCTTTATCCTGCTGACCACTGCCCGATAGATCTTCTTGGGCAGGATGAAGGCGGTCTCCAGAACGCCGTCTATCCGGTAACGCACCCGCCCCACACTCTCATCTACCTCTATGTGGACGTCCGTGGCCGTCTCCTTTATCCCCTGAGCGATTAAGGAGTCAACCAGCTTGATAAGCGGAGCGGTCTCCTCCTCCACTTCGTCTAAGCTCAAAGCCTGGCTCAAGCTCTCCTCGATCTCCTTCTCCGGATCGACGGTCATTCCGTAGAATTCATCCACGAACTCCAAAATCGTGTCCTCATCTGCGATCTTGGGTTCGACGGTAAGATTGGTAATTTCCCTCAGCCTGTCTATGGCGTTGATGTCATTGGGACTAGCCATGGCCACGGTCAGTATCCCCTCCTTTGTTTCCACCGGTATCAACTTGAACGATCTGGCAATCTCTGCCGGGACAAGCTTGATCGCTTCGGTATCAATTGGAGTTTTGGAGAAATCCAGGTATGGAGTTTCGGTCTGCTCCCCCACAAACTTCAACACCTCCTGGTGGCTGATAAATCCCAATCTCTCACACACCTCTCCAAACTTGGCACCAGTCCGGTCCTTCTCTCTCTGCGCCAATTCAAACTGGCTCTTGGTTATCCTCCCGGTCTTAAGTAACATATCTCCCAATGTTTGAGTCTCTATTTGAGTCATTTCTCATCCCTTCCCGAGACAAGATATTTCAATCTATCGCGCACAGCCAACTCTAATTGATTTTCTTTCTCCGCACGACAACTCAGAAATAGCCGATAGTATTTTGCCGCCTTTGTGGGCTCGTCTGCCAAGTCCCAGACCCTACCTAATCGGTAAATGGCACGAGGATCAGCTGAATTAATCCGATAGGCTTTCGTGCAAGACTCAAGTGCTTTGCCAAGTTCTCCCCTTTCCTCATAGATGCTGCCCAGAAGAAGAGTTGCCTCCAAATGAAAGGGGTCTAATTCTAAAAGCCTCTTGAGCTTGTTCTTAGCAGAGGAGTACTCACCAGTTTTATACAAGAGCAAGCCCAAATTGAAAAGTATGTTGCCGTCTTTGGGCTTTAAAGCATAAAGGTAAACCAGTTCCTTTTCCGCCTCTTTTAACCTCCCCATCTGCATATAAGCCGCGGCCAAATTAATGCGAGCCTGCTTATGATCCCGGTTGAAACGTAGTGCCGTTATGTATGAATCGATAGCGCGATTGAATTCCTTTTGTTGCTGATAAGATGTTCCCTTTTTATAGTACTTTTGTGCTCTGGAATCAGATCTTTCAGTAACGGTCAATGGTTTTTGGGCTAACCACTCTTTTGTCTCTACTGGAGATGGGGTGGTGAGTTCCTCTACAGGTATTTCTTCGGGGACAAGGGCTTCAGTTTCATCCGAAATATGCTCTCCAGAAGCTTTCTTTGTGCCTTTGGATGGGGTAGCATCGGTTGGGATTTTTTTCTCCTTTTCAGAGGTTGAAGAGATGGGAGGCTCTAATAATGTCTGTTCAATTTCGGATTCTGGGGTTTTTGGTTCTTTTTTCGTCTCCGGTGTTCGGTTTTCAGCGGTTTGATCAGAAGATTTTTCCTCAGGCACTGACGTTTCCCCCTTTTGCGCAGTAACTATCACACTCTCTTTGACCGGTTCTCGTCCGGCAACCGGTTTTTTCGAAGTTCTTATAGAAGCCACCTCTTTTTCTCCGACCTTTTCTTTTCCCGCGCCAGTATCTTTTTTCTGTTCCGACTGGGCTGTTGCAGGTTTGGCTGGTCTCTTCTTGGCACTTATCGAGCGGCGAACCACCTTTGGCGGAACTTGCGGGTCGGGCTTGATAAAGAAGAAGTAACCCAGACCCAAACACGTTCCGATAAGCAGTAAAGCCGCTGTGGCAATCGCCACTTTCTTTTTCCCTGCTCTCTTTTTGCCTTCTGGCTTAGGTGGCCTCCCCTGCTTTTCAGGCGGGTTCCCTTTTTCCTCCACTTTCTTTACGGCTTTAGTTATCAATCTCATTTTTCTGACCGAATCGCTATTATCTATTCTTATTTACAGTCTTCTTCTCTCCAATAACTTTATCCCATTTAAACTTTCCCAACCCTCCAGCACATTCTGCACACTGATCTTTCTGGTGTTTTCCACAAAGGCGGACATCAAAGCTCTTTCGCAAAGAACATTGACCATCCGGGGCAACCCCCTGGAGATCTCATAGATTTTGTTGGTGGACTGAGGGGTGAACTCCACATTGGAATCGATCTTAGCCACCGTCAACTGATGTTGGATGTAAGGTTGAATCTCCTCAAGCTCAAGCGGCAGGAGATTATATCTTACCAGAATACGCTGATCAAATTGCCGCAGTCGTCTCTCCTGTATCTTCTCCTCCAATTCCGTCTGACCAAAGAGAACAATCTGAATCAGTTTCTGGTTGTTCGTTTCCAGATTGGAAAGAAGTTTTAGTCCCTCTAAGGATTCGAAATCCAGTCCTTGAGCCTCGTCTAAGAAGATGGCCACCTTCTTTGATTGACGGTGAGCCAAAACAAGCAGATCGTAAAGCTGTTGGGTCAATTTTCTTTCGGTCAACCCCTCTTCAGGAAATTTTGATACCCCTAAGCTTTCCAGAACAGCCATCAGAAGTTCTTTTCCAGACAGACGTGGATCGGAGATATGGGTTATTCGCAAATCCTCCCCAGATTTGCTCAAAAAGTATCGTAAAAGCATGGTCTTGCCCGTGCCTGGCTCCCCGATTATCATGGTGAAACCCAATCCCTCATATATCCCATAGCGCAGATGGTTTAGCGCTTCAGCCGCCGAATGGGAGAAGAAGAAGAATTCAGGGTCAGGAGTAACCGAAAATGGTGATTCTTTAAATTTGAAGAAACCTTTGTATGAATCCAGAAGGTCCACCCGCAAAAGAGCCTGCTTTCTTTTCCGGTCGGGTGGTAAAATTATCCCTCTACGGTCGGGAGGGGCTTGAATAATTTCCCCTGGCTCTATTGACGATTTGTATATCAATTTCATTTTAGCCTCCCTCTCTATCCATCCTGCTTATCCTGGGAGTTAAAAGGATCACCAACTCCGCTCTCTGTTCGGTCTTCTCCTTACGTTTAAAGAAATAGCCCAACAAAGGTAGGTCACCTAACAATGGGATCTTGTGTTCTATGTCAGTTCTCTTGGAGGTGATAAGACCTCCGATTACCACAGTCTCCCCATTTTTTATCCGAACCTGAGTGCTGGTCTCACGGATGTCAATGTTGGGAGCTTTAAGCGTTTGATTTTCAAATTGAAATTCAGACCAGGTGGAAGCGTCGCTCACAATTGGAACCACCTGCAGGGTGACATAATCATCAGATGAGATATAAGGGGTCACCCCCATGGTCAGACCTAAGAGTACGGTCTTTTGCTCGGGAAAGATGATTGGCTGGCCCACCTCTGCTCCGGCGGAAAGTCCGGTAAGCTCCCAGTAACTTATCACCCGCCCCACATTGATCATTGCTGTCTGACCGTTCATAACATTAACTCTGGGCTTGGAGAGAACGTTAACCTCTCCGAATTTGCCCAGAATGTCGAGAACCAGGGTGGCGTCATGTCGGGAAGCAGTGAACTCAACTACCGAACCTGGCAGACCCAAGCTCTGACTGGCGGTTAAATCTATGTTTTTGTTATCCAGCAAAAAGGAATGAACCGCCGACCAATTGATTCCCCAGGATTGAGCTTTTTCCAAGGTAACCTCAATCACCTCAGCTTCAATTAACACCTGCCTGGTTAAAGCGTCCTTTAGCTTCGCGATGAACTCCTCAGCCATCTTTAAGTTCTTCTTGCGGTCGGTCACAGTCACTATGCCGGCAAGCTTACTTATGAAATACTTTCCTTCTGAAGAGATTATACTTGCCAGTCCCGCCTCTACCTGTTTCCAGAGATCTACTGCTTCGTCGTCGGTGTTCCCGGTAACCTGGAATTGTCCGCTTATCCCTCCCACGTCCGGAATCGATCCCAGCACGTCTCCTCCTACCTGTATCTGAGACCTGATCTTAATGGGAACATATCCCAGTTCAAAGACGCGGGTATCTATGAGTTTCACCTGAAGGGTAGGGCTGTTGATCGTATACAGATAATCGGTTGGAGCAAATATAGCATCTAAAGCTTCCTGGAGGGTCAAGTCCTCAAAGGTCACGCTGAGTTTAGTCTTTGGAATGACTTCCTTATCCCAGATGATATTAAAACCGGCCTCTTTTGACAGAGGATAAAGTATATCCTCCAAGGCTGCCTCTTTCGCCGAGAAGGAAAAAAGCTTTTCTTTCTCAGGTTCAACCTCCAGCATGGGGGAGAGGCTCAAGTCAGGAGGCACAGGTGGTGGAACCTCCTCGCTTTCTTCAATCTGCGTCATCGCTTTCTTCACATCATGCTGGGCAAGATTTGATGCACAGCTGCAGACAAAAATAAAGACAAAAACAAAGAGTAAGTGAAGTGTGCTCTTTGGAAAAAAAGATTTTTTCATGATTCGCCTTCCCTGCTAATGCCGGGACGATCATAGAAAAAAACAAATGTCTTGCCCTCTTTTAAGAGGACGACGCTTTCTTCTCTGATCTCTTTTATCTCCCAACCGTCAAATTGCTCTCCCTCATGAACCCAGGACTTTTTGCCCCCGGAAACAATGAGGGCAGTCTTCCCATCATCGGTGATCAGGATCGCCTTGATTTGCACCCATTTTGGGGATTTGGCTTCCCCTTTTTTTCCATCTGAGGATGTGACCACTATTTCGTTTCCATGTGTGCCGGTCTGATCACCTTGAGCCATCGATTTCTCTATCTCCCTTATCTCCTGCCGGAGTTTTTTTTCTTCCAAGGTGGCTTTCAAGTATTCTATTTCCTTTTGAGTTAGTCTGAGCTTATCCTGCAATTCTGCAGCCTTCGGGTCCTCTGTTCGGAAAGGATCTTTTAGCTTTTCCATAGCCTTGAAAAGAGGAGACTTAGTCTCTTCTTTCTTTTGGGGTTTGGAGATTTTTTTTCCTGTTCGGGGAGCAGACCGGACTTTCTCCGGCACCACATCAGCTCCGCCTGAGGTCATGAACTTCAACGCAAAAAATGCCATCAGAATTATCCCCATTGCCACCGCCCCGAAGAGAATTTTTTTGGATTTCAACCCTTTAGGGATTTCCATTTTAGGAGCCCTCCGGGATAACATAATACTTGAGTTGAACCCTTAAATTCCCCGGCACGGCCACATCCGTTCCGCCAATGGTAAGTATTTCGACAGTAAAAGGGAAATTTTTGAATTCCTTTAACATCTTCATCACCTGATCATAGGAGGAATAGTTTTTTATGCCAATCTTGAGGGGCACTTCATTTACCATGACCACATCGGGAAAATCTCTGCTTTTGCGCTCATTTTCTACTTTCACCTCAGCTTCAAGACCCAATCGCGACAGGAAGGCTTTCATGAATTTTTTCATCAGGACTTTGTTGGCAATCGGATCCTGCGCCCGTGGAATTTCGACCAAAACCTTACCGCTAATTCTTCTTTCCTCTAAAGATTTCTCCAGATCCTTGACGTACTCCAGCCGTTGATGTAACTTTGCCACATGTTCCTTTTGTTCGATGATCTGTCCATTAAGCGACTTGATTCTTTTTATTCCTAAAAAAGCAAGCAACAAAATCAAAAAACCGAAGCCGATAAGGATAATCTTTTCTTTGCCCATCTTAAATGTCCAATTGACAGGTTATCTTAAATGCTACCTGTTTGCCCCGCAGTTCCCTTTCAGTCAACTTAACACCATTAAAAAGAGGCGATTTGACGAAATTATTTTGCACCTCCTCCACCAGCAAAAGCGAGCTGATCTCATCTGATCCATCTGCGATACCGCTGACCTCCCCCCGCCATACCCTTTTTATCTTTTTTAAGGTGAAGGTTTCAAGAGCCACCCCCGACGGCACCACCGCGGCCAGTTCCAGAAGAATTTCAGACCAAGGAGGGAGGGAGGCCTCAATGGATTGAGAGACAAACTCTAAAGGCAGCTCCTTCAGCCTGTCCTCCTTCATCTTGATCTCTCCCTTTATTCCTCCGTGGAAAACATTCAAGTTTCTCAGATCTAAGGAGAATCGAGAAATGGCTAAAGCAAAGATCAAAAGAACACCGCAGAAGACGCAGGTGGATAGGGTTAATGTTTTCTTTATCTTCCTCTTCTCTTGAACCGAGAAGGGTATAAATCCAAAACTCAAGCGGTCAGGGTTCAAAAGAGCCAAGCCCAAACACCCGGGATGGATATGAGGTATATCATTTATCCCCTGGAAAATAGTTTCAGGGTCAAAAGGGATAATCTCCGCTCCGGTCTTTTGGCTTAAATTCTGCATAGTTTCCGAGGTGGTGGAGTTTCCCGCGAACATCAATCTGCTTACCCTCTCCTCAGGATAAGTGTCGTTGTAGAAAAGGAGAGTCCGGTAAATGTCCTTAGCCAGGGCTGAACTTTCAGGATCTTTCTCTCCCTCAGCTAAAGGAAGTTCTCGGGTCAGTCGGATTTCTTTTCCTTTGAAGACGATGATCCGACCGGTGGGATGATCAAGTTCCATAAAGGCCAACGGTTCTTCAGAGAGGATTCCTATTTTTTCAAGTAGAGCCTGCAAGGCTACGGGATAGGTTGTATAGGTGCTTGATTTGATTCGGGAGCCGGCAAACATCCGGGAGAGTTCTTCTAAGTTATTCCTTTTTATCCCTACGGCCATTACCTTTAGATTAACTTTGTTGCCGGGACCGGGCACTTCGCCTAAGTCCTGGTATCTAAATTGATAATCATTTCCAAAGGCTTTTATCACCTCAATTTCAACGGCTGATTTGAGCATCTTTTTTTTCAAATCAGGCAAAATAAAGATCTTATGGAAGGTGTTTTCCAAAGATCCCGAAACCCTTGTCTCCTCGATCTTCCCAGATTTACTTCGAAGATACGCTCCCAAATCAGAAACATTAAGCTCGAGCGATTCCACCGCTTTACATTCAAACGATGTCACTACCGTGGTTGATATTGGTCTGAGATTGATTTTTTTGGTCTGCACACATATTAGGTTGACTTTCTCACCTGAAAAGTCCATGCACAAAAGCATCAGATTTTACTCCCCTTAAGGACAGATATCATCACCGCCACAGCCCTCATCTGTTTTGTTCGGGCCGGCGGAGTAAAATTTATGATTGATCGAATCCCAGCAATACTCGGTTCCCCATGGATCCACTATATGGTCCGGATTCGATATAAGTCCTGCATTAACTAAAGATTCCACTCCACTTACTAAGTTCCAATCGGTCATCCCATCGCAGTTACCGGGTGGATCGTCCACCCCACACTCACCCCCTACATCCTCATCCACAAGTCCATCCGCATCATCATCATTTTCAGCTAATATAGTTGCAGCTTGATTTAAAACCGCCACCTCTTCTTCTATCTCTCTCCTCCAGGCAATGGCGGATGCCAGCTCATTGGCCGAAAGATAAAGGAGCACATCATCGAAGTCGTCGGTTGTGCCCTCCTGAGTGAATTCCCCGTTGGTTAGATCAGTATTGCTCTCCTCGAATTCTAAGTTGGTTCCGCTGGATATCAAAACCATAGCCGTATTCCCTATGGATTGTCCGTCCACTTTGAGGGTGTCTCCATCGTTGGAAGCCACATAGGCATAATACTTATCCGTATAAATCTCATCTTTTTGTGCCGTTGGAGGAAGATCCAGATCGTCAATGGGAACTGAGTATCCGGAAGCAGGAGTCGGGAGAACCAGATAAGACTGATAATAACCTAAAACTGCCTCCCTGATATTCTCCATCTCCTTTCTGGTATTTACCTCCCTTTGTCTTTTTGCAACGGTGGCATAAAGTCCGACAATGGAGACTGTAAGTAACCCGATTATAGCCATGGTTATGGCTAACTCCACCAGGGTAAATCCCCCACAGGAGCGCCCATGAGCTATCTTATATAATGAGAGGCTCATTTAATTTGCTAAGAGAAACCCATGTTAAACACTATTTCGAAAATCGGGAAGAGGATACCACAGAAACAGTATCTTCCTGCCTTCCCTTAGATAAAATAAAATTGAGGACCCATATATTGGGAATTCGGAGGGAGACATTGCCTAAAGCAGTGTCTCCCTCCGAACTGACTAAGATCCCTTAGTCCAAGATCCCTTAGTCAATGAAGTAGTAAACATCGATCTTTGCAGTGCCGGTGTAAGTCGTGGGTGATACAACAAAGCCGGTGCTGTCTATTCCATCGTCAATTTGTTTGTCAACACTTTCCGCCACGTCCGGAGGAAGACTGATCCTGAGGTAATTGCCATTCCTGTGGGCTGTCGGTGTTCCAGCCGTGTCGGCACCGAAGTAATACTTGGCTCCAAACGGACTCCTCTTGGCCTCGTAAGCTAACTCTAGGGCTTCTATGTCAGACCATACCGTGGAGTCGCTATCGAAATAACCGTCAGCATTACTATCCCCGGGCAGCTGCATGTGTCTGTCGAAGTAGGTATAGACCGCTCCGTAGAGACCTCGCAAGTCCGATATCTGCCTTTTGATCTTGGCGTTCTTGATCATCTGGGCGCCTCCCAGAATCGCTCCGATCAGCAGTCCGATAATGACCAGTCCGATAGCCAACTCGACTAAGGTAAATCCGGCTTGGCTTCGGAAGAGTTTTCGCATGCTCTTCATCTGTTTTCACCCCCCTTCATTTTTTAAAGTTTAATGTTGTCCTTTTGCCCCGATAGTTAGGTCAAACCTATTTCAGGGACGAAAAGAATGGTTTAACTGCTTCAAGCGTACAAAAATTCTCTACTTGCAAACTAAATGTGGAATTCCTTCCACATCTTTCTCCAATGGCTTATGCTTCAGTTAATGGATAATTGGAAAGCGAAAATCCCCCCCCATTTTGTATCTCTTGCGAGTCTTTTGGGAAGTGCTTTCCGCGGGTGAGAAAATTACGATATGATTTTTCCGCGGCCGTCCCCACCACACCCCCGTTGTTGACGATTATCGGTTAACTCACTTTAAACTTTAGAAAAATCTGTAGGTTAAAGCTGCCCTCCCTTTTGCATCAGGTTTTGATTTTGTATTTCCTGCTTTTTTAGATAAAACATATGCAACCTTTGTGCCAATCTGGCAACAATCTTTAAGTAATGATGTTAACGTATTAAAGTCTAACTGCTTAGGTTCGTGGCACAAAGCTGGTCAGATTTTTCTCTGGCTTGTTAAAAGCTTTTTTCTTATCAATAAATGTGGGAATGATTCAATAAGTTGCTGGATACCTCCCATCCGCCTGACCATCTTAATTCTCAATAGTGTTAGCGAGATAACTGCAAAGTGGTGAACTTCTTTCCTGTTTCCCGTTAGTGTTCATCACTAATGGGCAAATAAACTATCCACAGGAATCTTGAGACGGTGGAGAAAATCACCCAAAAATGTGGAGGATTTCCTGCCCAGGTGGAAAAATCAGACTCCTCCACTGGCCATTCAATACGCCACCGAAAAAATTGATAAGGCAAAGAGGAAAAAATTCAGGCGAGGATGAAATAGCTTCTCCCAAAACGGAACTTTTCGTATTGCACCCCCATGAGACAGGATGTAGTAATAATTTTTTTTAATCCCTTGCTTTTTTTCGTTATTCTTTCTAAATTTCCCTTGTGGGCGGAGGATGGATCGGTGAACCGTGAACTGTTTTTTTGTTGCGGTGGGGTGGACGGTGAACCATGAACCATTAACTGAATCACCTGCCGGAGTGGCGGAATAGGTAGACGCCTGGGACTTAAAATCCCATGGTCATTATTGACCGTGCCGGTTCGATTCCGGCCTCCGGCACCAATTAATTGTAAAGAGTAGAAAGCTCGATAATATCCATCTAACTTTTTGCGTGGACTTGCCCAAAAGAGACCTCTGAACGGTGGGGCAGAATCCGACTGTTTTCTAAAATCACAATTTGATTTATAAGGAATTCGTGCTTAAAGCACTTCGCTGATGTTACTTCATTTGCCGCATTTAGGAGAAATCTTAGCCCTATTATGTGCTCTTATCTGGGCCACTGCCGTTATTCTCTTCAGAAAAAGCGGAGAGACGGTTCCTCCTCTGGGGTTGAATCTCTTTAAAAATGTTCTGGCTTTAGTTCTTTTTGTGCCCACCTCTCTGGTGTTGGGCGTTGCATTGTTGCCGAGTGCCTCGTTGAACGATTACCTCCTTCTTTTGGCAAGCGGCGTTTTAGGAATAGCGATATCAGACACTCTCTTCTTCAAATGTCTCAACCTTCTTGGCGCGGAACTTACAGCTATTGTGGATTGCCTTTACAGCCCCTTCATTATCGGGCTTTCTGTTCTTTTTTTGTATGAAAGGATGACCGGCCCTCAGATATTCGGAGTCTTTTTGATCGTCTCCGCTGTTCTGGGCATCTCCGGAATTGGAGACAGGAAGAATATCTCCCGTCAGGATTTGATCTTAGGAG
>CAYOFL010000070.1:0-16009 GCA_964403165.1 uncultured Ignavibacteria bacterium | reverse complement strand
TAAGGTTTATATTCCTTGTTTGTGATAATCACAAGATACAACAGGACAATATCCTTACACAAGTATATTTTCCTGCTCTTCAAAGAATCCACTTCATCCGTTCCATCCGTTGACCGTTTAATCACCTGTTCGTCACGGACGCCCTCGTCCGTGACGCTATTATGGTAACGGATTCATCCTGATCCCCCGCCAAAGGCGGGGGAGAACGGACGAGGCGTCTGTTACCAAAAGAGAAAGTGTTTTCTTTTTAAAAACCTCTCCCCCTTTTGTTCCCTTCAGGGTGTCCTTCGATCCCGAAGATCTTCCTTCGACACCCCGCCTATGGCGGGGGACGAAGTGCAGGATCGAGGGAAATCCCTTCAGGATGAACCCCTCTCCATAAAATGCCGAAGATCCCGCCACAGGCGGGGGAGAGGGGGATATAGGGGGTGAGGTAAAAACGCTATTTCCTTACCTTAAATTTAACATCCAATTTTTTCATCTTCTCCACTATTCCGCCATATTCCAATTCGGAGTAGGGAAGCATGGCACAGCCGGAGAAACCCTGTCTTCTTATCTCTAATGCTTTTTGTGAAACCTGATCACGCACCCAATCCCAGAAGGGTTGATCGAAGGCATCTGCTGGCTCGGTCAATTTTCCATTTTTCACCGAGAAAGCCTGGGCAGAGACTATAGGTGGTCCGTCAAAATAGGAGATGGGTGAATTTGCTTTGACCGGCATCAGAGGACCGGTATGACTCCCCCGCATAAAGCCCGCCACATAGTGGCCAATGGAGAATGGAGCTAAAACTTCTCCAGTGGCTGGAAATGCCCCCTGCACCCTGATCAAGGCAACGGGATCATCCTTACCCGTATATTTTCCGGCTATGTTGTGCAGACGAGTGGTGGAGACCGAAGCGGCGATCTCACCGGTGCTGTTAGAATATATATGCTCTATAACGAACCTTTGATTGTCCCGCAAAAGTGAAGCGACGTCATATAAATCCTGAGGGGTAGTGAGTTCAATCACCCGATCCCCTTTAGTATGCGCCACGTCCATGATCACGAACTTAAATCCTTCACTCAACTTGGGCGAAAGCAACAGTCCGGCACAATACATGGGGTCGGCAAAACCTAAGTAGAAGGGCAAGTTGTATGCTCCGGGATCGGTCTTGTCTGCGGCAAAAAAGAGGAAGCTTTCATTTGGTCGTTCTTCAATTTCCATCTCCGCCACCGCCGGACCCATACCTTTCACATTGCCTGAAAAGGCATCCTTCAAAAGATCCTGACCTGCTCCATAAAGACCTTGCTCTTTTGCTACCTTGGTCCCTTCCAGAAAAGCATCCCAGGCTAACTTATGAATCGTATCATTTAATACCCCTTTTTGGTGGGTCATCAAAATAGCAATATCATCGCCGGTGCTGGAGATATAATGATCGATCACCTCACCTTTTTTGATTCCGTGTTCATAAATAAAGTTTGCCACCGAGTCCTTCAGCTTCTGACTTGGTTTAATGTGTCCACCTATACTCCCAATGTCTGCCTTGATCACACTTATTGTCAGCTTCATCCTTTCTCCTCCTTGCGGAATAATTGGTGATACTCTTTGGTATAAGCTTAAATTTAGTTAAAAAAAACTGGAAGTCAAATATTTCCTTACCAACAAAGGACTCGCTTTTTAACCTGCGCACGAACCTGCAGATTATTGAAACCTGCACCTCAATCTAAAAATACCCCAGCTTTTTTCAAGCAAGCCGGGGTATTTTGTTTACTATCTTTTAACCCACTACATTCCTGCAGAAAAGGTGACCACTACCGTTACGTCACGGAATTTGACATTTACCGTATCCGGGACTATAGCGTAGGAAGTAAAAACTCCGATTTTCACCAGATCCCTCAGGGTTTCAAAATTCTGCAAAAGATCATAATAGTGCGCCATGTTGACATGGAGGCTGTCATTGCCAGGCACGCTTAACCCATCCAGGATTATGGTGGCGGAGTTTTCTACCGAGGAGGCATTACTTAAGGTATCCTCAGATGAAACATACACCTTTCCGGTGGCGGTGTCGGAAAGGTTGTTGGTCAGCTTGAAGGTGATGGCAATATCCTCGATATTATCCAGATCGTCCTTATGATCCTGCCAGACGCTCTCCTTAGTCAAATCCACGGTAAATTTATAAAAATGCTCCGTGGCAAAAATATCTGCGTTGTCCACATCGTAGATTATCACCCAGGTGCCTGAAAAAAGCCAGCACCCACAAACCAGTGCCGCAAGTAAAAGCGGCAAAAGCCAAAGATATTTTCTGTTGATCTTTTTTCTATCCATGTCCTAAGCTCCTTTCTTCGCTATTCGGGACCGAAATAATAGTTCAAACCTGCGGTGAGCTCCAGGTTATCTCTTCCCCCACCACCATCCAGGCTTATAGTATGCACTCTGGCTCTCACCTCAATGCTAAAGACATCAGTAGGGAGGAATTCGATCCCGGTTCCAAAGGAGAGCCCTAAACGAGTTTGATCCGGGATTTTTTCACGCTTTAAGGTATTGGAGTTTATCCCCAGTAAGCCATAGAAGCGAACCTTGGAAAATCCAGAGAAGGTTCCGAATACCAAATCCGCACCAAAGGAGGTAATATCGCCGCCTTCTCTGGTCTCAGTCTTTCCCCTGACGTTGTGCTCTTTGTCTCCATATTGGGAAAAGACGAAATTGGGATCCACTCCCAGAAATGGCAAAAGCAAAATTCTTCCCTTGGCTCCGTAAAGGATTCCATTACCCATATCTTCTTGGGCAATGGGAATGTTCAATCCGACAAAACCACCTAGGCTGAATTTGCCGGCGTAGGCAACGGAAGATATGCCCATAAGAAATAAAACCACCAGGCTGAGACAAACTATCTTTTTCATAACCTTTCCCTTTCTTTATATTTATTGCTTCCTGACAAAACCAACCATTGGTTCTAAATGTAAAATTTTCGAAACTCTGTTTTCCTCCTTTCTTTATATTTTTAATTAATCGTTATTTGCCGGCAAAAATAGTAACCTGTTGGTTCTTTGTCAAGCAAAAAAATGGATCAGAAGATGAAATTCAAGTTACTAAGAGGAGCAGGAAACAGTTTACATCTTGTTATTCGTATGAATGCTTCGCATTGATTTTTTCTCCCACACCTGCTTTTGGCTTGACTTGAAATTCGTATGAATGCATACGCATCCCCCCCTTCCCCCCTTTTCTAAAGGGGGGGGATGTAAACAATTATATGCTCCCCTTAATAAAATCTCATGTGTGCTACAAGGAAGTTGTTAATGTATTAATTTATGTTTGGGCAAAAAAGTAAAAAGAACAAACAACCAGCCTTCATCTTTTTCACAAGACGGAGGTTTTTTGTTTGCCAGACAAGGGGAGAATGGTATATTCTAAAACAACTGATTTTGTTTTATAGAATTCTTTAACAAACTGTTTTTCGTGTCACATAGAAATTTAAAATATTCAAACTGGGCTTTACAGCTGGCTATCTGCCTCTTTTTAACGGTTACTTTTTTCCTCCCAGCATCAACTGCCAGTTTCGCCTGGGAAAAAATTGAGTTCAAGAAAACACCGACTCAAGAGATGTTTCCCCAATCAGATGCGGTGATTATCAAAGACGAAGCCATCATGGAGATCAAATCAAATGGCCAGGCAGATTTCACCCAGCATCGGATAATGAAAATCTTTTCCGATCCAGATAAAAGATACAGCCATCAGGAAATTCCTTTTAACAACCGCGTAAAAGTTATCAAGATAAAAGCCCGCACCATTCACCCCAATGGTAAAGAGTTTCTTTTGGACGAAGAGGATGTTCGGGAAAAATCACTTCTTTTGGAATATGTCCTTTACTCTGATGCAAAGGTCAAAGAATTTTATCTCCCCCGGGTGGATACAAACTGTATAGTGGAATGTGAGTATCAGCTTCGTTTCAGGAGTCTTCTCTTCTGGGGAGACTGGTTTTTTCAAACACGCCTGCCCACACTCCACTCAAGATACACTCTTATTACCCCCAAAGATTTTGATTTCAAAGTTAAAGTTCTCAATGATAACATAGAGCCGAAGATCGATTTTCACAAAGGCAAAAAGATCTTCATATGGGAGACGTCTAACAAGAAAGCTATAAAGAAAGAGACTTTCATGCCTCCGGCGGCAGACATTGCCTCCCGTTTGGTCTTTTCCCCGCTCCAGTTCAAATTCGATGGCGAAATTTACCCTTCTGAAAACTGGGATGATATCGCGGGGTGGTACTGGAAGATTTCTCAAGGAAGCATCATTCCCAGCCAAGAGGTAAAACTTTTAGCTTCTAAGTTGACATCTGGATTGGACTCGAAAGAAAAGAGGATAAAAGCGATTTTCGACTACATGCAGGAGCACATAAGATATGTATCAATAGCAATTGGAACCGGCGCCTTCAAGCCACACCGGTGTGCTGATGTTTTAGAGTATGGATATGGCGATTGCAAGGACATGACGTCCTTGTTGATTGCTCTTTTAAAAGCCACAAAAGTCGAGGCTTTTCCAGCGTTGCTCTCCACCAAAGGTCACCGCAGTTTGTTGACCGACATGCCCAAGGTGAAACAATTTGATCATGTGGTGGTGGCTGTTCCTTCAGACAGCGGGTATATCTGGCTGGACCCGGCGTGCAGGAATTGTCAGTTTGGCCAGCTTCCTTTCGAGGGTCAGAAAGCACCTGCTCTGGTGGTTAAGCCGGATGGAGGAGAGTTGACCACCACTCCAGAAACCCAGGAGGATGAAAACGTTACTCACACCCTCTGGGAAATCAAGCTGAACTCGGATGGCTCCACCTCTGGCAATTTAACCCTACAAGCCACCGGACAGGAGGAATTAGCCTTTAGAGCCTCTCTGACCGAACTCAAGCCCCAGAGGAGAAGAAAGGCTTTGACCGGATTCTTGGGTTCCTGGTTGGTGGATCCTTATCTGGTGGGATATGAATTCAAAAATTTCAAAGATAGGGATTCGAATATCGTCATTCAGACAAGTTTTGTATCCGGAGGCTTTGGAGTAATTGATCAGGATAAGTTATTCCTTCCAGTAAACCTTAACACCCAGAACTATCTTAACCTCATGTTTCCTCATGAACGAAGAGATTTTCCCGTGATCTTCGATTATAAATTTATAAATTTAGATGAGATGGTATTACAGATTCCAGTGGAATTTGAGATAGACTACCTGCCAAGCAACATCCGATTGGATGAACCATTTGGACTGTTTGAGTCAATTTATAAACTTGAACAAAATAAGATTATTCACAAAAGAGTCTTTGTGAGAAGAAAGCTTTACCTCCCGGTTGAAGAATACCAAAAGCTAAAAGATTTTTATGATCGGTCGGCTGAAGTGGATAACCAGCAAATAATACTGAGAAGAAGGGATAACACGGATGAAACAAAGGAATAGATGTAGCTAAGGTTTCTGGCGAGAATAGCAGGTTTGTGTTTTACCTCACCCCCTTTATCTCTCTCTCCGCTAAGAGGGTGTGTCATAATGATGTTTTGAAGTTGTAGCCGCAATCTTTAGATTGCGTAAGTTGTTGGTTTTCAATATCTCAATTTCGCAGACTAAAGTCTGCGGCTACAAAAACCTAAATTCTGACACACCCACTAAGTGGAGAGGGGTTCATCCTGAAGGGGACCGAGGGGGAGAGGTCTATATTGAAAAAAATTACGCAAAGGAAAAACTGGTAGCCGCAACCTTCAGGTTGCGCTAAGGTTATTTCAGAGATTTTAGAGAACTTCGGATAAGCCTTATGCATAAGAAAGAAATTGCTATCGTTTTAATCGTACTTTTTCTGTGTTGCGCAAAATCCATATTCGCCGACGATAACTGGGCAGACAAGCTTCCCTCTGGATGGATCAGGTCATTTCCTCCGGAACATCAAACTCCTTCCCCGTCTGATTATCCCACCGCCGGTGCGATATACCTTCTGGATGAGGATATCTTTTACGTCCAGGATAAGATAGAGGTAAGGGTGGTGGTCATGAAGATTTTTAATCGTCGGGGATACAAATATGCGGAAGTCACCACTCCATTTTATGGAAAAGATGAATCAATAGAGGTAAGGGGAAGAACCAGAAGGAAGGACGGAACAACAGTTGAGTTGAGAGAAGAAGACGTTCATGAAATCTCGGTCTCAAAAGACCTCAAAAGAAAGAAGTTTACTCTTCCCGGGATTGAGGAAGATTGCTTGATTCATTACGAGATCATTTATAGATCAAAGAAATATTCCCTCTCTGGCATCAGATATTTTCAAAATGAGGAGCCGACCGCTCTTTCCCGATTCAATCTGATCGTTCCCAAAGATCTGCAGGTGATATATTATGATAGTCCACCGGGTATATTCGATACCATAAAAGAGATGCCCATTCATTCGGAAAAAACAGCTCTGTATACTTTTGCCAAAGAGAATCTGCTTGCCCATGAGAGAGAAACCTTTATGCCTCCGTGGTTTCAGTACTCTCCTGGCTTAGCTTTCTCGATCACCACGTCGAAAGATAAAAAGGAACTGGTGGCATCCTGGGAGAACATCTCTCGATGGTATTTTGAGATCATAAAAAAACGTTTTGTCCCAACTTATCGGATGAAAAAACTTGCCAAACGTCTTACCAAGAAGTGCACAGATGAAAGAGAGAAGATTGAGAAGATATTCTGTTTTGTGCAATCCCATTTCAAAGTAAGCTTTCCTTCCCGTTCCATTTTTGACCTGGCCCGAACCATCTTTAATCGACAGGTGGGTAGCAGTGCTGAGGTAAGCGGAATATTATACGCATTGCTGAAGTCGGTGGGGATCAAGGCCACCCCGGTTCTGGTGCCAAACAGAGAAATGGTAATGGATGTGCCAGACGTCCCCATGCTGGATTGGTTCAGCCACCTGCTGTTGAAAGTGGACGTGGATGGAGAAGAGTTGTGGCTAGATCCCTATTACGGGACAAACAGTGTGAACTGTATATCAGAAGGATACCGGGGAATTGACGGTTTGTTGATCCAAAAATCAGATGGAAAGCTCATCAAAACGCCCTCAGTGAATCATTCAGAAAACTTACGAGTTTGTGTCACTAATGTTAAGCTGACACCTGATGGAAGCATTGACTGCGAATCCCGGGAGATTTATTCTCTACCCAGAAGTGGGACAATAAAAAGCCTCCTGCACAGCCAGACCATCATGGAGCAAAAAGACGATCTGGCAAAAAGGATTTGTCAGCACTGTCCCGGTGCTGTCTTAGATACGTGCCACTTCGGTGATCTTTATAATTATGATAATGATTTTGAAATCTACTGCCGATTTCATTCCTCACATTACGTGCAAAAGACAGATGGGCTGTTGTATATAAACCCTAACATCTTAAATCGGGACGTGATTGCCGAGGATTTCGCTGAGCACACCCGAATCTTCCCTATCATGTTCGATCAGATCAGGACTGATGTGGATAGCATAATCATAAACATTCCACCTTCTTTTGAAGTGACAAGCGTTCCTGATCCAATCTATCTAGAAAATGATTTTGGAGTGTTTCACAGCGAATACAAAATTCAGAATGATTTGGTCATCTGTAAGCGCACATTTATTATCAAAGAGTTGATAGTTCCGGCAAGTTTATATAAAGATGTAAAAAGTTTTTTCAATCAGATATTTAAAGAAGATCAGAAGTTTATCACCATCAAAAAGCGAGGATAATTCTGGAGGTGAATTAAAATGCCACATCTTGGCTCGTTCAGAAAAGGTTGGGAAAGTGAAAATTTGGCGAGGTTTATTCTTTCCAAGTTTTCTTTTATCGCCCACCCCTCTACAATTTCTGACGATATTGGCTCTGATTTTTTCTGCACTCTTTTTCAAATTCAACGGGAGGATAGTCACGATTATTTAATACCTAAGAACTCATTCGCAATACAAATAAAAAGTAATACGAATAAGTTTGATGTCTCTGATAAGCTACAATACCTAAGTGATTTAGAAATCCCCTTTTTTGTTGGTGTAATTGATCGTAAGGACTTAAAGCTAACCATATATTCAGGACAATATATCTCGGCATTTTTCTCGTACAAAGGATTTCCCAAAAGACTGGAAATCGAATTATGTGAAAAAGTTAAATTAGACCAATATTTCACTAAATCCGGAAATAAGACCTACAACCTAAGATTTCCTAAGATTACAGAAGTAAAGGCGGATATTGAACGGGAGGAGTTAAAAACAAAGGTCCAAACTCTTTGTGACGTTTGCTCTTCTATACACAAAAACATCGCATCAAGAAAGAGCGGAGAATATGTCTTTGAATTTAAATTAGATGAACCTTCTTGTGGAATGGGTGTAATGGTGTTCGCCGGTAGCGGTTCCGTCAAAGTTTTTCGAGACAATTTCCTGAAAAGACTTACCGAAGTTTTCTCTAATTTGAAGTGGATATACCAACATTATCCAGAAAAGTTCAACGAGAAAGAATTCAGAATCTACGAACAACTCTTTTTTCAACTAAAGAATCTAAAGAATCTATATGGCCCTTTGCCAGTATATCTAACGACAGAGTATGATTCTTTAAAAGCCATAATTGATAAAGAAAGGAACCTGTCCTGAAGGATTTATCCAGAAGGAAACGCCGATGCTCCCTTACTTAGGCAATTCCCAATACTAAAGATCACGATTAACCAATTTCACGGAGGAGTCAGATGAACAAAGAATTCAATAAGCTGGTAAATGAGAGCCTGGAGTTTTACTGGAAGGATAACCCCGTGGCTGCCACCTTTTTAGGAATCCATAAATATGATGACAAGCTGGATAAGACCGATCCTGAGTCTCGGAGGAGACATCTCAAAAAGGCAAAAGAGTATTTGAAGAAACTGGACAGATTCTCTCCTGACTCAAAGGTCCATTCGAAGAGAACAGAACTCTCCATTGATGAAAAGATGGACTGGAGAATGTTGAGGGATTTTCTAAAGGTGGAGATCGCAGAGGAAGAGAAATTACACTGGCTCAAAAGGCATGCCCTGGTATATCCGCAAACCGCTCTGTACGGCTGTTACGTCTTGATCTTGCGTGATTTCGCTCCATTAAAGACGAGGATGAAATCGGTTTTGGGAAGATTGAAACAGATTCCCCGTTTAATGAAAGAGGGCCAGGAGAATTTGAGAAGAGGAAGAGACATCCCCAGAGTATGGACCAAGGTCGCCATTGACATGACTGCGAGTGGAAAGGAATTCTTCAAGCAGATGATACCCCTCTTTGCCAAAAAAGTGCCTCATCTCAAAGGGCAGCTTTTAGCCGCCAACCAGAAAGCGGTTTTAGCTTTTGACGATTACGAGGAATTTCTCAAAAAGCGGCTCCTTCCCAGATCCAAAGGTCGTTTTTCCATAGGAGAAAAATTTTTCAATTTTCTTCTATCCGTCCACCACCAGCTTCCATACAGCACAAATGATCTTTTGTCTGTGGGGAATCGCATCATCAAGCAGACTCAGGCGGAGATGAGGTTTTTGGCAAAAAAGATAGACTCCAAAAAGAGCTGGACCAAGATTGTGGATGATCTAAAGAAGAAACATCCTTCAAAGCAGAATCTGCTTAAGCTCTATAAAAAAGAGATGGCCAGAGCCAGGGACTTTGTTAAGAAAAGGGATTTGGTGACCATTCCCAAAGGTGAGAGTCTGTCCGTAGTAGAAACTCCGATCTTCGGGAGAAGCACTATTCCTTACGGCGCATACATGCCGCCAGCACCATTTGAGAAAAGACAGGAAGGGTTTTTTTGGGTGACACCCATAAATGAAAAATTACGACCCCCGCAGCAAGAGGAACAATTACGAGGACATAACTCTTATGGAGCGGTGTTGACCGCTTTACATGAAGCTTATCCCGGGCATCATCTTCAATTTGTCCATTCCAATAAGATAGGGTCCAAAGTCAGGCGTCAAATTTGGACCTCGCTCTTTGCTGAAGGCTGGGCGCTTTACTGTGAGGAGCTTATGCATAAGAAAGGTTTCTATACCAAGCCAGAGACCCGACTGCTTCAACTCAAAGATCAGCTCTGGCGAGCTTGTCGGGTGGTGATCGATGTTAGCTTGCATACCAACCGGATGAGTCTTAACAAGGCGGTCAACATGCTGGTGGATGTGGCAAAATTGGAAAAGACCAACGCCATTGCTGAAGTCAAAAGATATACTTACACTCCCACCCAACCCATGACATACATCATGGGCAAAATGGAGATCTTGAAATTAAGGGATGATTTCAAAAAGCTAAAAGGGAAAGCTTTTAACTTAAAGAGATTTCATGATCAGCTTTTAAGCTATGGCGCCATCCCCGTTCAAATGGTCAGAGAAAGGATGTTGGAAACCTGACATATCAGGAGAATCTGCTCCCAGGCGGATGTTATCATCCGCCTGCTTACCCGCTGGATGGTAACTTCCAGCGGGAGCAAGCTTTGTAGGTCAAGCATGGTCTTTAGACCTGCTTGACATTAGCTCATAGATAGGCGCATGGGTACAGAATGGAGTTGAAAGCTGATGACTGAAGCAAACGAATTCTTGAGATCTCTTGAAATTACCAAGCCCACGTTGATTGTTGACAAGAAAAGAGTGATGAGGAACATCGAAAAGATGGCTCGTAAGGCAAAAGCGGCAGGAGTCAGGTTTCGGCCTCATTTCAAGACACACCAATCAGCCGAAATCGGCAATTGGTTCAAAGAGTTCGGGGTAAATTCAATCACAGTTTCATCGCTTGATATGGCAATGTACTTTGCCAAGCACGGTTGGTCGGACATTACGGTTGCATTTCTTGTTAACATGCTCGAGATTGAAAAAATCAACAAGCTGGCAAACACGATTAAGTTGAGCTTGCTTGTTGATTCGGAGCAGACGGTTTTGGCATTGGACAAAAGTCTCAAACATCAGGTTGGAATGTGGATCAAAGTCGATACCGGATATGGGAGGACTGGAATGTTATGGAACGATTTTGATAACCTCCTCTCCCTTGCCCGGAAGATACAAAGCTCTCCAAAGTTTAATTTGTTAGGATTGCTCACCCACGCAGGATACAGCTATTATGCAAAGTCGGTTGACGAGATTCGCGGAATCCATGATGAGACGGTAGAAAGATTAACTACAGTTAGAAATCATTTGAAGAGTAACGGCCTTGAAACCTGCGAAATCTCAGTTGGTGATACGCCAACCTGCAGTGTGGTGAACAATTTCGATGGAGTTGATGAAATCAGGCCAGGCAACTTCGTGTTCTATGACTTAATGCAAGAAAAGCTAGGTTCTTGCACTGAAGATGAGATAGCAGTCGCCGTAGCCTGCCCTGTGGTTGGGAAGTATAAAGATCGGAATCAGGTAGCGATATATGGCGGAGCAGTCCATCTCTCAACTGCCTATATCCTTGATGAGAACAGCAGGAAGATATTCGGATACGTGACTTCTTTGCAGAATGGGACCTTCGGCCCTATCATTAGAAAAGCCCCGGTCATAAGTTTGACACAAGAACACGGGATAATTCAAGTTGATGACAAACTTTTTAATGAAATAGAGACGGGAGATTTACTTCTTGTATTTCCAGTTCATTCATGCTTAACCTGTATTCTGTATAAGGAATATAAGACCTTGGAAGGCGAAGTTATCTCTCGCTTGTAGTAACGTAGGCGGGGCTTCCAGCCCCGCGTAATTCTATGAAGTCTGAGAAGATACAGATTAGGGACCTACCTGAGGAGTTGCTGGATAACTCGTGGCTACAGATATTACCCTATTCAGTGGGATTGCTCGGGGTTCTCCGTGGTGAACGCGAAGAGCGGGCACAGTTGATAGGATCAGGCACACTAGTGCGAGTTAATGAGGCGCGAGGCATTCTGACCGCTCAGCACGTTGTGGTGTCCAGGCGCTGGAAAGAATCCACGCACCTCGGACTGTGCTTTTTGGCAGACGTTCATAAGCCGACCGTCGACATGCAGTATCTACGCGTGATATAGGTTGCTAAACCGCTGTCAGATTCAAAGGGTCCAGACTTGGCTGTCATAGTCTTGCCTCCAACCGATATCGCATGGCTCAAGGACAAGAGGTTATTCTGGAACATCTCTCTCCAACGGAAACAGGTTCTAGCCAATCCTCTCGACAAAGACATCGGTGTGTGGTTTGTCTGCGGTTTTCCTGACGAGTTTACCAGGACGGAGGAACCTCAGAGAGGATTTGACCGAGTCCTGGGTTTTTTCAATCTGTCCGGGTGTTCCGGAGTGGAGCGAGAATGGGCTGATGGAGATTACGACTACCTGGACCTTCCAGTGCTTTACGAAAAAGGAATTGAACTGCCTATTAGCTTCGGTGGCATCAGTGGCGGCGGAGTGTGGCAGGTGCCATTATGGAAAACCGAACAAGGCGAAATCCGAGCAAAGGAACCGATATTTTCGGGCGTGGCCTTCTATCAGACAGCAATCGTGGATAGAAGAAGGACTATCCGCTGCCATGGAAGGCGCAGTGTGTATGACGCAGTTTATAAGGCGTTGAAGGGTGTCGTATAAGGCTGGCGGGCAAGAATGCCCGCCCTACGAGTTGTAATTCATCTTGATTTCAAAGTCAAGCCTTTCTTTCGGCTTATGATAGTTAACAAACACCCTCCGATAACAAACACACCTCCGATAATCTCACGTGGTGCAGGTGTCTGGCTCAGGGCTACCAGCGCCAGGATTCCCACGAAGACCGGTTGACTTTGGTTAATCAGAGCTACCTTTGATACTTCGAGGTGCTTTAAGGCATACAGGTAAATCGGCCGCACCAGCACCGGCCCGGCAAAGACGAGGATGATCAGCGCCCACCAGACCGAACGCGCCCCTTCAAACGAAGTGCCCACAATCGGCACCATAATCCAGAAGAAGATAGCGGTTATCACGTTGCGCAGAAAGCTGATGGTCAACGGATCGACGTAACGGACGGCTATCTTGGCAAAAAACTCAGCGGTCCCAAAACAGACGGCGCTGAACAGCACGATCCAAAAGGCGAGTGAATACTCAGCCCTGAAGGTGAACTTCATCAACACAATTCCCCCCAGTACCAGAAAACCTCCCAATGCCTCGCCCCGTGAGAACCTTTCTCCTAAAATCGCAATGCCCAGGGAAATGGTAACCAGAGTCTCGAAGCGGTTGAGAAAAGATGCCAACGTTGGGTCCATCATTTTGATTCCAATCCAATGAGCCCAGATTGCCACGCATGCCAGAACGCTGAAAGCAATGGTCCAACCCCAGGCCCTTCGATCCATCCTAGCGATTCGCTTCCATCTCTTGCCCGGAATCATAGCCAATCCCAGCACAACCGCACCCGCAGGAAAGATGATGGCGTTCAATGCCAGAGGGGAGATACTGTAAAGCACAAATTTGCCGGTGACGATCAGCAAGGCTCCCATCATCGCAGAAAGGGAGGCGTAGAGATAACCTATGGATGGGTTTGTGCTGTCGTGTTGCTGGGGGGAACTAGCCATTCTCTGTCAGTTCTGAAAGATATTTCGGGCTCGATAAATCGAGCCTCTACAATTGTGGCAATTGTAGGGGCGCCATTGATGGCGCCCGAGTCTCCTGCGGTCGAAGTTGCCGGATCTGGTGACTTCAAGCCATTCTAACAGTCGGGGCAACAGTCCGGAGTAGAATTGTTAGTTAATCTTGTCAAACCTGTGCCATCGACATTCACAATATAGAGCTCATCATTTCCATCTTTGGATGAAGTAAAAACAATCTGCTCTCCATCCGGAGACCAACTCGCGCCTCCGGTTGCCTTGACGATTCTATCAGTTATCGCTTGTAGTCCAGTCCCGTCCGTATTCACAATGTAAATCCGGCTTTTCCCTCCCTCGTCACGAATAAACATTATCATCTGACCATCTGGCGAAAACTTGACAGACCTTAACCAATGTCCTTCAAAATCCTTTCTCCAGCTTGCCAGTTTCCTCTTTCCTGATCCAGCAGACTGTGTTATCCACAATTCATATACTAATTCGCGCTTCGATTCGTCTTGTGACACACCGTAGTAAGTGAAGGCCACAAGTTTTCCATCGGGCGAGAGAAAAGGGTAGAAACCTATCGGCCTTTGTCCACCCGTATTAGTGAGATTTCGTTTTTCTTTTGTATTAATATTGTACATGAAAATGTCCGCCCCGACAGTTATTTTGCTAGCATGATAGTAGACTACATAAACCACATTATCGTCTCCTCCGAAGCTTGGGCGCCTGCTACCTAATGTAGTAACGACTTTCCCTTTCACAGTCATTATGCCATAATGCACGTTACCGATGAATTCATGGTACCGGTATAAAACATACTTGCCTGAAGGCGACCATCCGGCAAATGCCAAATCGTACTTCTTGTCAGGAATCCTGAGGGACTCCTTCGGCAGACCGAGCACTCTCCTGTGCGAGCCATCCGAATTAACCAAGAAAATCCGTGCGTCCCCATCGACATGTCCGGTAAAACCAATTTTTCGCTTGTCAGGAGACCATCGAGTATCTGAAAACGGCCCTTCGTTCTCAGCAGGAACAATAACCTTCAGGTCGGTCCCATCCGAGTTAATTGTGCAAATACCATCAGAACAAAGAAAAACTATTTTGTCTTTCAGGGCAGAAGGTATAGTCTTCTCCCTATCTCCTGTGCATTTTAGGCACGGAAAAACCAAAAGCAGGAAGACGATCAACCAGAACTTGCGAACCAAGAGTCTAATATCCATCATAATCGTTAATTGTTTCGATAAGGTTCCTTCGGCGGGCAAGGGTGCCCGCCCCACGGACTGCTGGACTAATCGTAGGGACAGCCCTTCAGGGTGTCCTTCGATCCCGAAGATCTCAGGATCGAGGGAAATCCCTTCAGGATGAACCCTCGTGGCTGTCCGCATACAGAGTCGGACAGGGACAAGCCCTGTCCTTACGAAGCAATTACAGATTCTTTCTTATCTCATCGAGGGTAGTTTTTGCCGCTGGTGCCATTTTGAAAAAGTTGGTCAGTTTCTCACATGCATATTCATCGCAATAAGCGCAGTTTTCGACTTTCTTCTCTTTTCCACATTTCCGTATTTCACAAACCTTGCAGTGGCCGAAAAGATTTCCGCTGTCAACCAAACATCCATCGCAGTTGATGTCTTCGGGTTTCAAATCCATCTTGAACTCTTTGGACCACGTTTCAGCCACTTTTTTTCTTTCTTCATCGTCGTTTTCCTGTGTGGCAATAAACGCCGGACATTCGCTGCACGTTAGCCCGCAAAAGGCAGTCATCTTTTCCACAGGTTCCTCCTTTCTGAGGGGACATCAGTTCATCGGGTTCTTCCACTTCATACCCCTTCATTTCCCGTCCGCAGGATCTCCGTTGGGCCAACGGAAGCCAATGCGCTATCACCCCTTTTCACATAATACGATTTTTGACTTGCCATCTTCTGTCTTTGACTTTTCTACCCAGTTGAAGTTATTTCTGAATATCCTTTCCTCGTCTCTTAGAATCTCCAGAGCTTTCTTCCGACCCATAAAGAATATTCTGACGAAAAAAAGCATTCTGACAAATCTATTCTCTGGAACGTCATGTTCCATCATCAAAAAACGTTTACCCTCCTTGAGTACTCTATATGTCTCACGCAAACATCTGACTGAAGTATCTCCTTTCAGTTCATAAAAGGCATGTGAGCAAGTAACGCCGGAGAAGACGTCACTCTTAAAAGGAAGGTTGGAAACGTCCGCCTCGATCAAGAAGATATTCGGATAAGAAGCAAGTTTTGATCTGGCCGCCCTCAACATTCCTCTTGAGAAATCAAGCCCAATCACCATCCCCTCCTCATCTACACGTTTGCGCAGACTCGGCAACGTAGCTCCCGTGCCGGTACATATGTCTAAGACCGCATCACCCCTTTTTAACCCCACCTTTCTTGCCAGATGATCCCTCAATCTTCCACCAGGGTCACCGGAGTGTAAGGCAACGAAAGCGTCGTAAAAACGAGAAAAGAGGTTATAATAGCATATTCTGATCTTGTTTCTCATAATTCCATTCTCTGCAAAACGTCAAATATCAT
>CAYOFL010000069.1:0-16140 GCA_964403165.1 uncultured Ignavibacteria bacterium | reverse complement strand
TGATTTAAAGCCAATTTACAGCATCTCACCGCATCTATCACCACCCCGGCGGAGTTGGGGGAGTCCCATACCTCTAATTTAAACTCAACATTTAAAGGGACGTCACCGAAGGTCCGCCCCTCCATCCGTATGTAAGCCCATTTTCTATCGGTCAGCCAGGCTACATAATCGGAGGGTCCGATATGCACATTGGTAGCACCTATATCGTAATCCAGTTGGGAGGTAACCGCATTGGTCTTGGAAATCTTTTTGGATTCCAGTCGGGAACGTTCCAGCATGTTCAAGAAATCAGTATTTCCTCCAACATTTAATTGAGAAGTCCTCTCCAGCTTCACTCCTCTGTCACGGAAAAGCCGGGTTAAGACCCGGTGGGCAATGGTGGCTCCCACCTGTGATTTGATATCGTCGCCGATCACCGGCAAGCCTCGATCAACAAAACGCCTCTGCCAGTATTTCTCCCTGGCGATGAAGACCGGGATGCAGTTGACGAAGCCACAGCCAGCATCCAGAACCTGCTCCACATACCATTTGGTTGCCTCCTCACTTCCTACCGGTAGATAGCTGACTACCACATCCGTTTTGGTATCTTTCAGTATCTTAACGATGTCCACGGTAGGACCGGGAGCTTTCTTAATTATTTTCGAAAGATATTCTCCCAATCCATCATGGGTCATCCCCCGCTGAACCGGAACTTTAAGCCGTGGCACCGAACAGAATTTAAAAGTATTGTTGGGATAAGTAAAGATGGCTTCTGAAAGATCCTTGCCCACCTTCTTTTTGTCAATATCAAAGGCGGCAGAGAATTCGATATCTCTTATGTGATACCCCCCTAAATTGACGTGCATCAATCCAGGGACAAAATCTTTTTCCTTTGCGTTCTTATAATATTCTACTCCCTGAACGAAAGAGGAGGCACAATTGCCCACACCGATTATGGCAACCCTCACCTTATCCATATCTCCTCCTTTCGATTATAACTTGTCTGTGGTTCGACAAAATACAAATTATTATCGATATCAATTTATTTACTTTCCAGTTTCTTGAGTTCATTTCGAATAAAGATCACCCTCTGGATCACGGTGATGTTGGCGAAGATGGCGATGAACCAGATGGTTCCTATCACGAAATATATTCCGATTCCCGGGATGGCACCCAGAAGGGATCCAAGGGCTAAGTAGGTCATTCTTTCCTGCCTTTGCATAAGTCCCACCCTACACTCAATCCCCAAGCCCTCTGCTCTTGCCCGGGTGTAGCTCACCATGAAAGAACCGGTGATGGCTAAAATTATCAGATAGATTATGTGGCTATGTTTGTCATAGAAAAAGATAGCCAGTCCTAAAAAGAGCAAAACCTCCGAGTACCTGTCGATGGTGGAATCCATGAGGGCGCCGAATTTTGAGATTCTGTTGGTCCCCCGGGCTAACTTCCCATCCAGCATGTCACAGACGCCAGCCAGTATAACCATCACTCCCGCGGAGAAAAAATATCCCAGTCGAAAGAAATTGAAAGCCAAGATGCTGATCGCCAGTCCAGAGAAGGTGATAACGTGGGGATGAACCCTTAAGTTTATCAAAAGCTTAGCAATGGGCTCGATAACCGTCTCAAACCCGCTGACCCAGTGCTTATTTAAAAGTTTAAGCTCTGCCATAATCATGGATTCCTACTCATGTTTTACTCTAAGATCAAATCTCCTTCTTATTTACGCTTTATAATATCAGTCCAATCTGGTAAAGTCAAGTGAAAATTCCTCATCCACTGTGTTTTACAGGTTGATTGTATCCAGTTGATCTGGAAGTATAGCTATCTACAAGCACAGGGTCTAAGTCAAAGATTTTCAAAGTTGTGTCAGGACCTTACCCTGACACAATGAGAAAATCACTAGTACCTAATGTCGGGCTAAGGAAAATTCTATGTTTTGGTAGCCGCAGGCTTTAGCCTGCGTAATCGAAACGTTGAATTTCTGTGACTCACGCAACCATAAGGTTGCGGCTACCTTTTGTATGTCATCGCCTCCAACCTAACTGAAGATACTTTAGGTAGACTTCCCTTCAATCAGAATCACCAGCTCCCCCTTAATCTTGCGTTCGCCCAGAGATTGTCTGATTCTCTCGGGTGTGCCTCTTAAGATTTCCTCAAACTTTTTGGTCAGCTCCCTTGCCACCACCAATCTCCGTTGTCCTAAGATTTCAGAAATATCATCTAACGTCTTGGAAAAACGGTGAGGGGATTCATAGAGGATCAAAGTTCTTTCTTCCTCTTGCAGTTCTTGCAATCTTTTCCTTCTTTTCCCCGGCTTGGCTGGCAAAAACCCCTCAAACACGAATCTATCTGTGGGAAGTCCGGATACCACCAGAGCGGAAAGAAAGGCGGAAGCTCCGGGAATTGGCACCACCCTGATGCCTTCCTGAATGGCCAGTTGAACCAGATAATATCCCGGATCAGAGATGCCCGGAGTCCCGGCATCTGAGAGGACTGCCACTGATTGGTTAGCTTTCAGATGCTTTATCAAAAGTGGAGCCTTTCTCTTTTTGTTAAAATCATGATAGCTGATTAGACGCTTAAAAAGATTGTAATGTTTCAAAAGGATGCCGGTATGGCGGGTATCCTCCACCGCCACCAGATCCGCCTCTTTTAGCACTCTCAACGCTCGCAGGGTTATATCCTCCAGATTGCCAATTGGCGTGCTCACCAGATACAGAACCCCCCGCTCCACACAAATTTCTCCGCCAGAGGCGGGACTTCCAGCTTCAGCTTTATCCGAATTTGGATCCATAGGATCAGATTTGCTCATCGATTTGAAAGCCTAACAAGTTGGTTGATCAATTGTAACCTCCCTCTTCTTTTCGCTCCACCCCCCCGTCCCGCCAGAGGCGGGACGGCTACCCGCCTCCCATCTTTTGCGGACCGCGAACCGCATCCCGCTAATATGATCAAATCGGGCGGTTTTCATTATATTCTTCTCACTCATAAATATTTCTCTAACGACCAAGCTCACCTGCCGCTATGGAGCGCAGCGGAATAGCGGTCAGGTGCAGCGCCTTGTTAGGGATCGATAACTTCAATATCCCACGGTCGGCAATACTTGCTGGTTCTCTTGAAAAAAATAAACCCGTTCTTTGCAACAGTGCTGACAATCAACTTAGCCGGCATATCAAGACGTTTGCCCACATACCGAACGGGAACCCCTTCCGATAGGCCCTTTGCTTCTATCTCTTGAAAAGATTTCATCTCCAGGATGTCAGTAATCTCCGCTGAAAGCACTCGAAACGATTTCCCTTCAATCTTCAACCCAAGGCTGAGCGCGAGCGCTCTTTGCTTTTCTGTTGGTTCGCGCAGTTTATGCATTTTCTGATTCCTAACACAAGTTTATCTGTACTAATAAAATTACGATCACGGCTATTCTAACCATATTCACATCCGCTTGAAGTCTATTCTCGCAATCTCCGGATGCTTTCTTTTAAACTCATTTCTTTTCATGACGCCAGTAATCTTTTTAATAAATTCAGATTTATACCCTAACCTCCTCAGTCTGGCGGGGCTATATTTTTTATCCACCAGATAATACAGGAACCTGTCCATCTGCTCATAGGTTGCGCCCAGATCACCCTCGTCGGTCTGCCCCCTCCACAGATCAGCGCTGGGCGGTTTATCTATGATCCTCTGAGGAACTTCCAGTTCCTGTGCCAGAAGTCGCACCTGAGATTTGTACAGGTCACCGATGGGATTGAAAGCGTAGGCTGCGTCACCATGTATGGTGCAATATCCCAGGAGGATTTCGGTCTTGTTGCCGGTGCCGATGACTAAAGCTTTTTCCCTGGCGGAAAAATCATAAAGAATGGACATCCTCTCCCGAGCCAATTTATTTCCCTTTCGAGTGCGGTTTCTGTCTGGAAAGCGTCGATAGTATGCGTCCACCATGGGGGTGATATCAATTGATTTGTTTCTTATCCCCAGAGTCTTTGCAATCTTCTTGGCATCCCTGATTCCCTCCGGGTTACTATCTTTGTATGGCAAAATGAGGGCTAAGACGTTTTTTCTGCCCAGAGCCCGGCAGGCTAAATGTGCCACCACAGCAGAATCCAAACCGCCGGAAAGACCCAGCACCACCTTTTTGAAGCCGGAATTGGAGCAGAAATTCTTGATAAAAGCCACCAGTATCTTAGAAAGTTTTTTTGTGTCGATATCCAGATAAGACATGCATATATTCCCATGTAGAATTTTTCAAAAAATACGACAAGTTTGTTCTTTTGGCAACAGAAAATTAATAAAATTTAAAAGTTGACAAATCCTTTCTGAAAACTTATTTTTGGTTTAAAAGATCAAAACAAAACCAAAACGCTTTGGAGGTAAAATAATGCGAGGAGTAAATAAGGTCATCCTGATAGGAAACCTGGGAAAAGACCCGGAACTGCGGTATCTCCCCAGTGGGGGGGCGGTAACCAAGTTCTCTCTTGCTACCGGGTCGAGATGGAAAGACAAAGACGGACAATGGCAGGATAGAACCGATTGGCACAATATCGTTGCCTTTGGGAAAATTGCGGAGATTTGCAATGAGTATCTGAAGAAGGGTCGCCAGGTGTATATTGAGGGAAGAATTCAGACCCGCTCTTATGACGACCGGGACGGCAATAAAAAATGGATAACCGAGATAATCGCTCAATCTATGCAGATGTTAGGAAGAAAGGGCGAGCCTGAGGAGGAGGTTCCAGAAGAGGCAGAGCAGCCTGTGGCTGAGGAAACCAAAACTGAAGACGATGATCTCCCCTTCTAATCCTGAAGGATTCTTTTGCCGATCGTCCGCAGGATCTTGAGATTTGAAATTTCACAACTTAATTATGTGGAACTCTAGAAGTTTATTGAGTGAAATTCCAGAGGTTAACTGTATAAAAACCAGAACCTAACTTAAGTTAGGTTCTGGTTAATAAATTACATTTTTAAAAACTTTCTGGATAAACTCCGATACTTAAAATCGCTCAACTGAAAGATTACATCATGAAGCTATACCCTGAACCCCCCAAAAGACTGAAATGAACTTGTGCTTCCCGTTGGTGTTCCCCAGATGGGCACGTCCGTGTGTCCGTTACCAACAGAGATGAACCTCAACCCCTATTTCCCCCTCTCCATTCCATTTCGAAGATCCCGCCATTGGCGGTGGTTGAAAATCCCGTAAGAGGCGGGGGATAGGGGGGTAGGGGGTGAGGTTCTCGAAATATCGACTTTGTCCAGTCCTTAAGAATCCTTTTTTATGAAGAATTTGCTACTAAAGCAGAGAAAAACCTTATTTACTTTTTTTCTTTTCCTGCTCTTGTTTTACAAACTCGTTAAAGCTGATCTTTTCGTAAAGGTCATCTTTTACCCAATTTAAGATATACAGAAATTCTTCAGCACCAGCATATCCTCGGCGAGGAGCAATTCGTTCTCCGGATGGCTTAAGAAACCAGGTAACAGGATGGGCTCGCACCCTATACATGGCCGCCACCTGTCTTTCGGTGATCTCCTTCCCGTCTACCCACACCTTTTCACCGGACTGAGCATTCACCTTGATAGCCACATAACTCTCATTCAGCACGTTTCTGACATCTTCATTGCCGAAGGTATACCTGTCCATCCTTTTGCACCAACCACACCATTTAGTATAAAAATTCACCATTATATGTTTTTTCTCTTTTTTGGCTTTAACCAATCCTTCATCATGCTTATACCAGGTGACGTTTTCTGTTTTCTTTTCCGTAGAAATCTTCTCTTTGGTTCTTTTCTCTGAAGTAGTTTGTGAGCAAAGAAGATTGTTACTCCCCAGGCAAATCATAAAGACGAAAATAAGAATGTGAATGAAGTACCGTCTCATATTTCTCCCTTTTGGGCAAACTCCTTTTCAGTTTGTGCTCAAAATACGTGTCGCCCCAAAATGGTGTTTGAAAACCTGAAAACCAACTTTTTCAGCTTAAAGGCTTGCCTTCAGCGAAAACTCACACATAGGGCTTCAACCCGATCAGACAATCTCTGGGTTAAGCCCTCCGAATTCCTGATGGGTCGCACCCCCGCCTTTTTTGCAGTTATTCTGACAAGACCCTCGTCGGCAGTCCGCGGTCGACGGACGTTTATACTCAGATTCCGTAAAGCTGGCCATATTTGGTCTTGAGGTAATCCATCTGAGGTCGGTGGGAAAGTGGTTTTCCGGTGACCACCTCCACCAGTTTTTCTGCCCGGTAGCGTTGACCCTGGCGATGGATTTTCTCTTTTAACCATTTCCTTAAGTTGGCGAATTCTCCTCTGGCAAACTGCTCATCTAAATCACCCAGCTCCTTTTTGGCTTGGGCGAAGAACTGAGCCGAGTAAAGGTTACCCAGAGCGTAGGTAGGGAAATAACCGATGTAACCTGCACTCCAGTGCACATCCTGCAGACACCCCTGGGCATCATCTGGAGGAGTTAAATTAAAATAGCTTTTGAACTTCTCATTCCAGGCGCCGGGAATATCTTTAGGTAAAAGATCTCCGCTGAAAAATGCCTGTTCGATTTCAAATCTAACCAGGATGTGGAGATTATAGGTCACCTCATCGGCTTCGACCCGGATGAACGAGGGTTTGGCTTCATTTATGGCAAAATAGAAATCGTCAAATTCCACATCACCCAAAGCTTGGGGATAAATCTTTTGGGCTTTGGGGAAGAAGTGCTTCCAGAATGATCTGCTTCGTCCCACCAGATTCTCCCACATGCGCGATTGAGATTCATGAATTCCCAAAGAGACAGCATCGCCGCCGGGGGTGCCATACCGTTCCGGGTCTAATCCTTGCTCATAGATGCCATGACCAGCCTCGTGCAGGACCCCAAAAAATGCCTGACCAAAATGATTGGGGTTGTATCGCGTGGTGATGCGCACGTCCCCCGGACCTATTCCAGTGCAGAATGGATGAACCGTGACGTCCAATCTACCCTTTTCGAAATCATACCCTATGGCGGCTGCCGCTTCCCGGCTAAAACTATTTTGACGATCGACCGGATAATCTTGCAAAAGTATTGAGGTGTCCGGGCGCTTGCCGGAATCGGCTATGGCTTTCACTAAATCCACCAATTCCTGACGAAAATCAGCGAATACAGAAGCCACCTTTTCGATAGTTGCTCCGGGCTCGAAATCATCCAAAAGCGCATCATAAGGATGTTTTTCATAACCCACTGCTTCAGCCTGCTGAAGCTTCAGTTTGATGATTTTTTCCAGATAGGGCAAGAAAATTGAGAAATCTGACTTCTCTCGTGCATCCGCCCAAACCTCGTGAGCCACGGTGGTCACCCGGGTCAGCTCTTCCACCAGCGATTTTGGAATCTTCACCAATTTATCATAAGAGTGCTTTATCTCCCGTATATTTGCGGCTTCAAAGCTATCCGGCGCACTTGCCAGAGAGCCTCCCTCCAGTTGTTTCAAAAAATCACCAATCTCCGGAGAGGTGGCTTTCTGATGACTCATGCCTGCCAGAAGGGCTAATTGATTTCCGCGGTTCTCTACACCTTCTTTGGGAATGTAGGTTTTCTGATCCCAGTCCAAAAGCGACATACATGAATTCAAAAGAGAAATCTCTTTGCTTAAGTCCAAAAGACGACCATAAGCTTTCTTAAAATCTTCTGTCATGATTTTTCCTCTCCTTCTTTTCGAAGTTTCTTTGAAGCAGGTGAACTTTTTAAAATTAAATCTTTATATATATAGTGAATTTTTGGCTTTTTGGCAACAGGAAAAATCCATCTCTGGATGCCCTGTCTAAAATCAGGCTAATGAGCGGTGAGCCTATCCTTTTTTCTTTTTAAATACAACCAGATGCCTATTTGAATGACAACTATTCCCAAAAAGTCTGCCAGAAAATCGAAAACCTCACAACTTCTTCCTGGCACGAACCTCTGATGAAACTCATCCGAGAAAGCATAGGCTATTCCAATAAGACAGCTAAGGAGAAAAACATTTTTTTTAAAAAACTCCTTTTTCGAGGTAAAAAACGCTAAAAACAAAAGAGCAGAAAAGATGCTGTATTCGATGAAATGCAAAATCTTGTCCCCAAACTCAAATCTAAACGTGGGGGCGGCTTGCGGAATGGCAGAGAGGACAAAGATCAATAGGGCGTAGATTAAGGCAAGATACTTATAGGATAAAATTTTTGCCAACATAAGGATTCTCTCATAAAATCGAATTTATTCTAAAATACGGGTCAAAACAAATTTTTGCCAATGTTATCTGGGGAACTAAATGACTGACAACAAATTCTTAACCGGACGAAAAGGTAAGCCTTGTTTGGCAAGCCTCTCTTACAAAAGAGGAATGGAATATAATATATCTTGATTTTAGCTTTTTTTAAGTTTTTTTCAGTTTCTCAAATTCCCTGGTCAGACGATTGGCAGTTTCTATATCCCTGTTTTGTAATGCTCTCTGTATATCATCCTTTAACGCCTTCATCTTTCTGTTCTTTTTTAATTTATTTAAAGTCGCAAGGTGGTCTGCCATCTGAACAGAAAGCTCTGCTGAACCCAAATCAATACTGGAAATCTTAACGATCAACTCCTTTGTTTTTTCACTCTCCGTTTTGTCCAAGAGATTGGCTGGAGATATCTTTTTTTGGGCCTGGATAAGTTGAAAGATTTCCTTATGCTCAGAGGTAGAGAAATCCTCGGAGTTTAACTTCCCAGTAATTAGCTTCAGAAGTTTCCGATCCTCTACCAGAATCCTTAACAATCCCCTTTCGATCTCCTCCTCCCGGCTCAGTAACGATTCACCCTGGGCTTTTGCGCCTGAAGCTGTGGACGGTGGACGGTGGACGGTGGACAATCTCTTCTTGCTTACCAGTCTTAGTATAGGCGCTTCCTCTATTTTGAAAGTCTGGGCCATCTTCTTAATGAATAGATTCTTTCTGATCTCGTCGGTAATCTTCTTGGCGGTTTCAGCCAGATCGGTGATGATCTTCTCCTGCTCTCTTATGGAAAACTCTTGGAAGTCCTTATCTAAAGATTCATATTTGAAATCTATAAAGGATCTGGCTTTTTCGATTTTTTCCCTTACCGCCTCAACTCCGAATTTGCGCACAAAGGAATCCGGATCCTCACCTTGTTTTAGGCTTATCACAAAAACCTCTAACCCCTCGGAAAAAAGCAGATCCACACTGCGGAAGGTGGCAGACCTTCCCGCAGTGTCGGCATCAAAGAAAAGAAAGACCTTTTCGGCATATCGGGCCAGAAGTCTGGCTTGATTTTGTGTGAAGGCGGTGCCGGAGGAGGCGACCACGTTCTTTATTCCAAACTGATACAGGCTGATGAGATCAACGTTTCCCTCCACCAATATTGCGCTCCCCTTCTGTCTGATTTCATCCTTGGAGAAATTCAACCCGTATAGGATTCTACCTTTTTGATAAATCGGCGTCTCGGGGGAGTTTAAGTATTTAGGCTCATCTTTATCGTCCAAGACCCTGCCACCGAAGCCGACGATCTTGCCGGAGAGGTTGAAGATGGGAAAGGTGATTCTGTTTCTAAAGCGATCATAAAAACCAGAAGCTTCTGTCCGCGGTGCCGCCAATCCCGCCTGGCTTAACACCTCTGGTTTTATTCCCTTTGCACTCGCGTATTTTATCAATCCCTCCCAATCCATGGGTGCGTAACCTAAGGAGAAGAGCTTTTGCGTCTCCGAATCAAATCCTCTCTTCTTTAAATATTGCCTCGCCTTTTTCCCCGGTTTTTCCCGATAAAGATTTTTATGAAAGTATTCATTTGCTACCTGGTTGGCATAATACAGCTTGTCCAGTTGTTTTGCTCTTTTTCCATCAAAGCTTTCCTTGGGCAAAGGTATATTTGCTCTTTTCGCCAAAAGCTTAACCGACTCCGGAAAGCTCAGTTTCTCGTGTTTCATCAAAAAACTGATGACGTTGCCTCCCTCTCCACAGCCGAAGCAATAAAAAATCTGTTTTTCCGGAGTGACGGTAAACGAAGGTGCCTTCTCAGAATGAAAAGGACACAATCCCACGTAGTTTTTGCCCCTCCTCTTTAAGGGGACGTATTCTGAGATCAGATCCACGATATCATTGGCGTCCCGGATCTGATCGAGCAGTTCTGGAGAAAAATGACCGGTCATATTAGCCTTGATTTTCCTTCAGGAACTGTTGAAAAAACCATATCGTGCGGCGGGATATGCGTATGCATTCATACGAAAATTCCCGCCATTATGGGGCAATAACTTATCATCCATAGCGCAGGGTTCATCCTGAAGGGATTTCCCTCGATCCTGAGATCTTCGGGATCGAAGGACACCCTGAAGGGCATTTAGCCCTGCGAATATAGTTTTTCACCAGTCCTTTCAGGATGAACTCTTTAACTTACCTCCAGGGAAACTGGAAATAACTTGTCTTTACAAAAAAATCGTTGTCATTTATAAACCGTCTTCTTCAGACGAATACTTCCACACCCTCTCCTTTTCTATCTTCTTGGCCAGATGATACACGCATTCCTCTGGATTCTCTATCCCCATCAAACAGAAAAGATGTCTTCGGACATTGGAACTTCTGTCTGTTTTATCTACTACATCCAGAAGACACCCATTTTCGCACATCATACACTTTTCTGGCTGGCAGTCAAGCTCCTTTCCTGTATTTTTCGCTACCAGAGCCTGGCTCAAGGTAGGAGAATCTCCCTTCTCTTTGTGAAGAAACTCCACATACCTGATTCTTTCCAAGACGATCCTTTCCCTGTCGGTTCTGAGCCGAGCTTTGAATTCAACTTCATCCCCGCAGGCAAACTTTAGGTTTTGTTGAGTCTTTCTGCTGACGGTGACAAATATATGATCTTGGAAAAAGACTCGATCTAAATATCCTTCTTTGAAACTTATCAAAAATCCAGGAAAGTTTAAGGCTTCTTTTGATCCAAATTTAATCTTTCTGAAATGCGGTTTGACCGAGTTGACCGTTCCGGAAAACTCCACCCATTTCCCTACTGTCACCTCCAACCACTCCTCAAACTCCTCTAAATCATTCTCAAATTTCTTATACCCTTCCTCATCCAGAAGGACTTCTGGCTGATACATTATCTTCTCCTCAAAATAATTCTTACAGGAGAAGCAATCTCTTCCCACGTGTTGATATTTTTTAGGGCAGGAATTACCTTTATTGAGTAGCGTACACTTCCACAGAAAATAGATGCATCCTTCGGGAAAGCATCTTTTTTCCTTTAACACATGATACACCGACACATTGCTTTCAAAACGGAAATGTGCCTTATGAGAACATCGGAACACGTCCTGTCTTTTGTATTGATTGATCAGAACCTTTGGCATAACCTCAACCCGGGAAGAATGTTTTCATCCTAATTAATTTTAACTCATGTCAGACCTATTGTCAACTCATTTTAAGTGTCTCTTTTTGGGAAATTTGATTTGTCAGGGCTAAATGTCCCCCTTTGGACTTGTAGGGGCGATTCATGTGGAACATCCCGCCGGAGGCGGGGAATCGCCCCTCCGCCCAAGAACCCCGTGACATTTCACTCTGAGGAGGGACGCATAGGGGCGGGAATTCATCCCGCCGAGGGAATCTTTTTTTCCAACCACTCCCCGCAGGCTAAAGCCTGCGGCTACCCCCGCACCTCATGATGTGCAAAGAATCAGTAAAGCAAAAAGCCCCTGATTTTCTATCTATCTTCTGCCATCTTTTTTGCTAAAATATGAGCCTGCCTCAAAGGCTCCGGGATTCTGTACGTTGGACTACACTGAAGCACAACCAGCACTGCAGTTTGAGTCGAGATTTTGTGACCGGGGGTGACGAAAACCGGTTTTTTTCCCTCTTTGGTCCTGACCACTGCCCCGATAAGCTTTTTGTTCTCCCCTTCTATAAATACATGGGCACCTTTCTCTAAAGAAAGCTCTGGATAATCTCTCCACAAAGGAGTTTTGGAGCAGGCGATGGTGGGAGACCTGAGCAATACTCCCAGATGACTTGCCAGACCCAATCCTCTCGGATGAGCAATTCCTCTCCCCGGAAACAGTATCAAATCATGCCTTTCTATCTTTTTCATAGTGCAGAGAATGGCTGGACCGGCGCTGAATGCGAAAAATCCCGGAGTGTAAGGAAATTCTATCTTTTCTTTATGAGAAGCTGACTGTCTAATCTTAAGATCGGGAAACGAAAAGCTGACACATCCGACGAAGACTTCATCCTGCTTCTTGGAAAAAACCACTCCCACACCTAAAACTTTTTCAATCTTATTAAAATCATCCTTCAAGATAACTTGTGAGGAAAGCCCGTACTGGATCTGCTTTGCTTCATCCAGAGAGACACGCCACGGATGGGAGATGCTGGATTTGGAGTTATACATTTTCAGAGAAAAATGGAGATATAAAACTCCGCCCAAAGTGAAAACAACTTTTGAGATAACTCTGAAAAGTCAAGTGAGAAAAGGTTCTGCTGGAGTGTCCCGCCTTTGGCGGGACCTGCAGCCTCCTGCAAAACGAGAAGCGTTCGTATGGTTCACCTAAAGGTGAACACTCCACATTCTCCTCTCCAGGTGTTTTTTTCAGAGATATCTCCGACAATAGTGCGAGACTAAAAAAGCTTAAAGTCTCCTAAACCATCCAATCTTGTTATCCCAAGATCTTGGGCTATCTTTACGGCGCGAGCAAACTCCTTTTGGGTTATCCTTCTGTCCAACGGCGGATAATCATTTGCCTTAAAACAGGGACGATACTGATCCATCAAATTGACGTAGGTGTTTTGGGAAATCTCCCGGGCAATGAATTTCATAGCCTGGTAAGTTCCTGCTAAATCCTCGGGCAGGATCAAATGCCGGATCAAAAGTCCTTTCAGTGCTATCCCTTGATCGTTTGTCACCAGATCCCCCACCTGCTGATGCATTTCCTTTATCGCCCCTTTGGCTATCTGAGAGTAATCTTTCGCACTGCAGTATCTTTGAGCGATCTTATCGTCTGAATATTTCAGATCAGGCATATAGATGTCAAATATGCTATCTAAAAGCTTTAGCGTGTCGACCGAATCGTACCCTCCCGTGTTATAAACTAAAGGGATATTTAGTCCCCGCTCGATTGCAAGGAGGAGAGCTTTTACAATCTGAGGCAACACATGGCTGGGAGTGACAAAATTAATGTGGTGACATCCTAAATTCTGCAAAGAAAGCATAATCTCTGCAATCTTCTCTTCATCCACCGGATAACCTCCCCCCAAATGGCTGATGTCATAATTCTGGCAGAAGATGCATCCCAAGTTGCAGTGAGCGAAGAATATGGTTCCAGAGCCATATCTTCCCACCAGAGGGCTTTCCTCTCCGAAATGTGGACCGAAGCTTGCAACCTTCGCTTTTTTCCCAGTTCGGCAGATACCCTCCTCATCCTTCAGTCGATTGACTCCGCATTTGTGGGGGCAGATATCACAGCTCTTTAGCTTACTCCATAAAGCTTCAATTCTCTGGGAAAGCTTTCCTTCTTGATGAAGCTTTAAATATCCAGGTTGAAATTTATTGGTCTGTTTTGGGGCTCCCAAGTTCGCTCCCTATCCAGAATGTGAATCACCCGCCATCCATCCTGCACCAACCTCAAAGCTATAAATCTTCGATGACACCTCCAGGGAAATTTTTCCGCACATATAAAGGCGGTGGTGAATTCAGAGGCGATCTCTTTCAACTTCTCTACTCCTTTTAAGAACTCAGGGGTATGGGTATACTTTTTGTATCCCTTTTCCCTGAATCTACCTAAGACCTCTCCCAGATAGAAATATCTTATACCCCTCCGGTGAAGCTTCAAAGCCAGGTTATCTTTTTTGAAATGATCGAACTTTGAGACGGGGAATCTTCTTATATCCACCATCGTCTGAAGCTTAAATTCTCTGCAAATGGATAAAAATTCGTCAATAGAGCGGGTGGACGTTCCGATAGTGTAGATTAATTTTGGCACACTTTATCTATGCCGGACTTTTACTCTTCTTAAACAATTGTCGCAGAATTTAGTCCCTTTACTGTCTACCTCGATGACATTATCGGTAAGATACATCACACATTTGGGATTGCGACAATCTTTAAATCCCCACAGATGCCCTAATTGATGGACGGCCTCTTTGAGTATTCGAGAGAACAGCACCTTTTCTTCATCCAGCATCTGGTAGTTTTCACGCTTTAACCGAAATAGTGAAACCACAGCGGATTTACCGGCAAAATCTGCCTCTCCTAAGACGAAGTTTCGAGAGGGTGTGTACATATCCTCATCCACCAACCCCAGCATCTTCTCCCCGGGCGCAGATTTCATGAGCTCCAGCTTGGTTAGAATTACAGTGGAGTAATATTGTCCCCTCTGCTGGTTGAAGGCTTCTTGTGGAATCTTCGCTCCCTGGAGGACGTCCACGCCCACGCTGAAATACGACACCAGTTGAGAAGCTAACTTATTCACCAGGGAGTAATCTATATCCCCCATGGGAATCACCACTATCTTATTGCGCGTGCCAAATTTTCTTTGTGGGCTCATAACAAAAATTGAATAGAAAAAACTTAAAATCGATTCAAAACCAAATGATCCCGGCAACTGGTCATAATCAATATACGTCCCTTGAAGAACTTACGCAAGAGAGCTGTTACAATTATACTAATGGCGTTGGCTGTGAGCAGATCTTTTTTTTCAATTGTCTGTCTGGGAGAAAGAATCTGGCTCTCAAAATACAAACTCTAAAAAAACACTTCTTATCCTCACTTTATATAAGATATCTTTTTCTTTATGTCAATTGTTATTTTGAAAAGATTTGTAGATACCAAAGACAAATCATAAGAGACAACACCTAACTTAAGTTAGATGCTGGTTTTCTTACACTCTAAAACATATATGTTACACTATGTGTGGGGTTAACAATGTCTCTACTATACTGAAAAGACAACTTTTCAAAAAAATCTAATGCAATGGAGAAAAATGCAGCGTCCATGAGTATAAACCTTATGGTTCATACTTCCGATCCGATTTATCATGGAAGTAAAAACACAGGCTGAAGATCGTTCCACAAAAGCTTTATTTCACAAACAAAGCATATTCTTCAAGCCTTGTGAAAAACTCATCTTCTCCTTTGTGCGTTGCCCAATCTTTTTATCCTAAGGACGTATGATTTATGTTAAGTATATGGAACTTTGTGAAAATTATAACTTGACTAAGAGAGAATTAGTATTATTTTAATTTAATATATTGTGTCTGGGCAACAGACTCCTCTTCTAACCTGCTTGCGGAGGTGAGACCATGTCCCCAACCTCGATGGGAAAATTCTGGCGGAAACCCTTAGATTATGATAAACTGGAAATTCCGCATGGTGAGTTGCATATCATAAAAGAAAGATGCAAAGGATGCGGGTTCTGTGTGGAATATTGCCCTAAAGAAGTGCTTGAACTTTCCACTGAGTTCAACACCAAGGGATATCATCCACCCTACGTGGCAAAGGAGAATACCTGTGTTTTCTGTGGGTTGTGTGAGATGCTCTGTCCGGAATTTGCCATATTTGTGACCGAGAAACCGAAGGAAGAACCAACTGAGCAGGAGGTAAAGAAAGTTGAAAGCTGATCCTAAAGGTGTATTAACTGGAGAACATTATTTAGACGGCGACCATGCCTGTGCGGAAGGGGCCATTGCGGCAGGCTGTCGCTTTTTGGCTGGATATCCCATCACCCCCTCCACGGAAATGGCAGAAAGGATCTCCGAACGTTTTCCCCAGGTGGGAGGCACCTTCATCCAGATGGAGGATGAGATGGGATCCATGGCGGCGGTGGTAGGAGCTGCCTGGGGAGGAGCCAAAGCGATGACCGTCACCTCAGGTCCCGGCTTCTCCCTGATGATGGAAAATATCGGGCTGGCCGCTATGTTGGAGACTCCCTGTGTGATAGTTAACGTTCAAAGAGGTGGGCCCTCCACTGGACTCCCTACCCTTCCCGGACAGGCAGATATGATGCAGGCGCGCTGGGGGTCTCATGGGGATTATGAAATCATCGCAGTCTCTCCCAATTCCCCTCAAGAGTGCTTTGAGATGGTGATAAAGGCGGCTAATCTGTCTGAAAAATATAGAGTTCCGGTGCTGGTGATGACGGACGAATGTGTGGGTCACATGACCGAAAAGGTGATAATTCCAAAGGCGGACGAAATTGAGCTTTATCCCCGT
>CAYOFL010000068.1:10164-16169 GCA_964403165.1 uncultured Ignavibacteria bacterium | reverse complement strand
AGAAAGGAGGGAGTAAAGTGAATGACAATGCCACAAAGTTCTGGGGAATTGTGTTGTTTGTAGTGGGCATAATTTTCCTTCTGAGCACCTATGCGGTGATCCCAGAGACGGTGAGTAAACTCTGGCCCGTGGTCTTGTTAGGAATCGGGCTAAAACTGTTTTTTACCAAAAAAGAACAGGTCAGCAGGGCATAAAACCTTTTCACCCCCTGCTAAGCGGGGGAAGGATGTTATGGAAAGCATTCTTCCCCTGCCCCCTTACAAAAGGGCATATTATATCGTGAGATAATCAGATGACTAAACAAGGAAGATATATTTATGGAGTAATGTGGCCCAGTGAAAAGGAAGTAGATGGCAGAAAGAAAGGAGGGAGTAAAGTGAGTGACAATGCCACAAAGTTCTGGGGAATTGTATTGTTTGTGGTGGGCATAGTCTTCCTTTTGAGCAACTATGCGGTGATCCCGGAAACACTGAGCAAGGTCTGGCCCATAATCTTGTTAGGGTTCGGAGTAAAACTGTTTTTTACGGAAAAGAGACAGGTCAGTGGGACATAAAACCCGTTGATACTGCTCTCTCTTTTCACCCCGGGGGAAGGAGGCTATGGAAAGCATCCTTCCCCACTCCTTGAAAAGACTATACTCTTTATATCGGGAGGTAACCAGATGACTGAACAAGGAAGATATATTTATGGAATAATCCAGGCAAATGAAAAGAAAAGCTTTGGTCCGATTGGATTGGGTGACCCTAAAAAAGAGGTATATATAGTTTCACATCAGGATATCAGCGCGGTGGTCAGCGACTCACCGATTATAGTTTACGATTCCATGACAAAAGATAGGGTGGTTTCCGATCTTTTTTGTCATCAGTCGGTTATCGAGAAAGTCATGAAGAATCATACCATCATCCCCATAAAATTCGGAACTTTTGCTGAAGCGGAAGAGGAAGTTGGCCAGATTTTGAAAACTGGCCATAAACAATTTAAAGAGACTCTTGAATTGATAAACAACAAAATAGAGTTAGATGTGGTGGCTTTGTGGAATAAAGAGACAATTTTTAAAGAGATTGCCCAGGAGAAGGAAATCAAAGAGTTTAAGGAGAAGATAACCTCTGATCCGGCTGGTCCCCAAGATGAAGACCGGATAAAATTAGGCAGAATGGTCGAAAAATTTCTAAAGAGGAAAAATGTTAAGTATGCAAAAGAAATCTTAAAGGCTTTAAAGGATAAAGCGGCGGATTTTTGTACCCATGATACTTTAGATGATACCATGATATTAAACTCTTCTTTTCTTTTGGATAGAAACAGAGAGAAAGATTTCGACAGGACGTTAAATGAGTTAGATCAAAAGTATAAAAAGAGGATTAACTTCAGATGTGTGGGACCTTTAGCTCCCTACAGCTTTAGTACCATAGAGGTGAAAAAGGTAGGATTTGAGGATATTGATAGGGCAAGGAGATTATTGGGATTGGGAGAAGAAATCACCCCAAAAGAGATCAAAAGCGCACACCGAAAGCTAGCCTTTAAGTATCATCCGGATCAAAATCCCCAAGCAAACCCTTTTGATAAAGAATTCAATGAGCTCACCCAAGCTTACAAGCTGTTGCTTGAATACTGTCAATGCGATCGATGCTCTTTGCGAAAAGAAGATGTTGGTGATTCTATTCTGATTAAGATTTTGAAAATTGCGGATGAGCCGGTCCGAATTCTGGATCCGTAGGAAAAGGAAGAGAACTTGAGAAAGCTAATCTATGTTCCGGTGATCCATACGGAGGCGGATATGGGCTCGGTAGCTGAGCCACTAAAAAGGGAATACATCAAAAGGTATGGTGTCAAAAGATGGGATGAACATACCGGTGCGATCAACAGTATGTGGCGGGGAATAAGACAGAAAATATTCCAATTGGGATTGGATTACAGCAAGACAAAAGTCTATCAGGATGGACTGCCGGTTTGTAATAAAGAGTTAGCCATAGCTTCTGATTTGGCCCACGCAGGCAATGAGAATTATAAAATAATCTTAGAACTGGTTCAACGGGGAGCAAGGTTGGTGGGCACGGAGGATCCGGGGCTTCTTTTAGAAGAGTACAACTATATCAAAGACATCACCAAAATTGACAATTTAAAAGAAAAAGAAAAAGCCATTAAAAAATATGAAAAAAAAGCCAGGGATGTACTCCAAAGAAGGGACGAGTTCATTGCTAATAAGATCAGTAAGACATTAATGGAGGGAGAAGCAGGGATTCTTTTCATGGGAATGAGACACCGGGTGGACGAAAAGTTACCCAAAGATATAGAGGTTAATTATCTAATCTATCGACTACCATTTAAAGAAGCCCATAAAGTTTAAAGTCCGAATTCTGGATCCATAGGAAAAGCGGTGAAAATGACAAAACGCAGACGCATTAAGGGCATCCACGATGTTACCACTATAGGACATAAGCCGAGAAGAAAAGACGAGATTAAAATAGATGTCGGAGGTATAGGCATAGGTGGGATTAGGTCGGCAGGTGGAGTCACAAAGAAGGTTACCGTAGCTTGTCCGCGCACCTGGGTTTTCTCTACCAGGCCAAGATTTATTCGTCATCAAAAGCCAGTTGAAAAATCCCTGCTGGTGGAAAAAGTTGAGGAACCGGTAGTGAATGTTTTCGAGGAAATAAAGGAGGTAGTGGTGCTGGCAGAAATGCCAGGTGCAGACGAAGGGAGCATTGGTTGCAAAATAAAGGATGATATCCTTTTTATATCCGCTGAGGCTAAGGATAGCTCTGGTGCAAAAAAATATGAGAAGGAGATTCTATTGCCCTTTATGGTCAGTCCGGGTAGTTTGAAAACTTCATATAAGAACCAAATCTTAGAGATTAAACTGAAAAGAAAAGAAAAAGGAAAGAGTAAAAAAAGAAAGAGTAAAAAAAGGAGATAAAATGAAACATACTATTTTGGTAGTTGATGATGAAAAACAGATCTGTGATCTTTTTCAAGATTTTTTAACCCGAGAGGGCTATCAAGTATTTACCGCTACCAATGGAGTAGAGGCAATCTCTTTAGGAAAGCAAGAAAGACTTGATTTGGCTCTTGTAGATATAAAGATGCCGGGGATGGATGGAATAGAGGCCTTTCAAGAGTTAAAAAAGGTTAAAAAGGATATGGAGGTGATCATCCTAACCGGTTACGGAACCTTAAAAACAGCTAAAGAGGCGATGATATTAGGTGCCTACGATTATCTTACCAAACCATTTGATTTGGGCTTGGTAAAAAACATTATTCGGGAAGCCTTGGAAAGGAATGAGGGGAGATAAAAGTGGCTGAGGAAAGTAAATATAAAGAAGGTAAATACATCTATTGCGTGATAGATTTTAAAAAAGGAGACCCGGAAAAAAACTTTGGTCCTTTAGGCATGGGTGAAAGAGGGGACCAGCTGCGTTCCTTAAGCTACAAAGATATCGCAGCGGTGATCAGCAATTCTCCAATTAAAAAATATCCGGTCTCCAGAGAAAACTGTTTACCGCACGAGCGGGCAATCGAGGCGGTGATGAAGGAAGGTTTTACCGTTCTACCGGTTAGATATTGCACCATTGCGGAGGATGAAGTGCAGGTTAAGAAAATTTTGAAAAGAGATTATAAAAGATTTAAAGACCTGTTTTTGAAGATGCAAAACAAGGGGGAGCTGGGGTTGAAGGCCATATTTGATGAAAAGCTGATCTATGAGGATATTCTGGCCAAAAACAAAGAGATCCGGCTATGGAAAGAAAAGCTGATAAACAAACCTCCGGAGAAGACTTATAATCAGCGAATCAAGTTAGGGGGGTTGGTTGCAGCGGCACTTGATAGGGAAAAGGAAAAAGCGAAGACGGTATCGCTGGGAATCTTAAAAGAAGTGGCTGAGGATTACGTCGTCGCTGATAATTACGGGGAGAGGATGCTTCTAAATGCTTCCTTTTTAGTAAAGAGGAACAGAGAGTTAGAATTTGATAAGAAGGTGAATAAGCTAAATGAGAGGTTCGGGCAAAGGGTGAAGCTGAAATATGTGGGAGGGATGCCTCCATTTAATTTTGTCTGTCTGGTAATAGACTTGAACGTAGGGGGGGTTGAGTTAGATGCTGTTAGCTGATGACATACTTCTTTTGCCCTGGAAGGCATTGATGGGAATCTTCCGAAAGATTCATGATACGGCAAAAAGAGAAACAAGTGATGAAAAATATACACTGGAGAAATTACTGGAACTCCAACTGCGCTACGAGATGGACGAGATAAGCGAGGAGGAATACAATGAAGAGGAAGCAAAATTGCAGGCAAAATTGAATGCTATCAGAGAGGCTGATGAGGAATAGATATCGATGAAAAACGTTTAGATCGGACAGGGGTTGTACCCCTGTCCGTTGAAAAGGGGCGGGGGTACAACCCCCGCCCCAACAGGTGAAAAGCTAAGGCTCGAATTTGAGCCTTAAGACAAAAATGCAATCTCACTTTTGAGAGGAGGTGACAAAATGGAGATGACAGTGCCGAAATTAGTCCAGCGAGCGCGGGAGCAATTAGCCGAGGTGACAGGGTTGGAGCTCTCCTCAACTCTGGGCGCTTCAAAAGATGAGGATGGTTGGCATATACTCGTGGAGGTGATCGAGAAGCAATCGCTTCCGGATGGGATGGACATATTGGCAACCTATGAAGCCCGGCTAAACGATGAGGGTGAGCTGGTGGATTTCAGTCGTAAGAAGCTTCGTAAACGCATAGATACTCCTGAAGAGGAGGAATAAGAGAAAAGCTTTAAGAGGGAAAAGTGATGTCAGAAAACGGCTCTACTTTCTTAAGTAACCAGGAGTTGAAATTGATGCTCTTTGGCGGAAAGGGTGGGACAGGAAAGACCACGTCTGCTGTTGCGACTGCCATACACCTGGCTCAGAATAACCGATACAAGAGGATACTTTTAGTCTCCACCGATCCGGCACACTCCCTGGGAGATAGTTTTGGCTTTGGGATAGGCAACCGAATCACTCCCATAAAAGATGTGCCTGGCCTTTCTGCTCTAGAGATAGATGCCTCAGAGCTGCTTGAGGATTTCAAGGAAAAACACGGGGATGCGATCAAGAAGCTGGCTGACCGGGGCACCTACTTCGATCAACAGGATATAGCCGATTTCTTTGACCTTTCCCTGCCGGGTTTGGATGAATTCATGGCAATCATAAAGGTGGCGGACATCATAAAATCGAAGGATTATGACTTGGTCATCTTGGATACTGCGCCCACCGGACACACCATCAGGTTATTGGAACTGCCGGACCAGATGCTCAAATGGGTCGATGTCTTCGATCTAATGCAGCATAAACATCGTTATATGTCCAAGCGATTCACTGGCAGGTATGTAAAAGATGATGCGGACCAGTTCTTAGAGGCAATGTCTGGGGATGCAAAAAGAGTAAGGACTCTTCTTAAGAATTCCGAGACAACGGAATTTGTTCCGGTCACTATTCCAGAGCCTTTGAGCATAAATGAGACAGAGAGACTTCTTTCTACCCTGAAGAATCACAAAATCCCGTTAAAGAGCATTATCGTTAATCGGATCATTGGAGGGGAAGGGTGCGTTTTCTGTTTGTCCAAAAGAAGGGAACAACAAGGGCATATAAAAGAAATTGAGGAGAAGTTTAAGGAATATAATCTTTCTAAGGTTCCCTTATTTCCTGAGGAGATTCGGGGAATAAATGATTTGAAAGAGTTCGCCTCAACCCTGTTTGATAAAACTTCTCAATATGAACCGACTGCTGTTGTTCCATCCTCAACCGAAATATCCACTCATGATAGACCTGCAAGTTCAAACTCAAAGCTTTCAGATATTTTCAACAGGGATCTGCAGTTTATCCTGTTTGGTGGAAAGGGAGGAGTGGGCAAAACCTCAATGGCTTCGGCTACAGCTTTATATATAGCTGGTCAAAATCCTAAAAAGAAGGTGTTGGTCTTCTCCACTGATCCGGCTCATTCATTATCCGATTCATTTGGCTACTTGATTGGCAATAAGATAA
>CAYOFL010000068.1:0-10064 GCA_964403165.1 uncultured Ignavibacteria bacterium | reverse complement strand
GATCCGGCTCATTCATTATCCGATTCATTTGGCTACTTGATTGGCAATAAGATAATGCCCATAATTGGTTATGACAATCTCTATGCGTTAGAAATAGATGCTACCAAATTAGTTGAGGATTTCAAGGATGAATACCGGGAGGGGATAGAGGAGATCTTTGACAGTTTTGTGGGTGATAAGGCAAGTATAGTGTTTGACCGTGAAGTGATGACCGAGCTTATCTCCCTTTCTCCTCCGGGATTGGATGAGTTCATGGCTTTAAGAAAGATTATGGAATTAAGCGAAGAGGAGAATTATGATCTGTATGTTTTAGACACGGCCCCAACCGGGCATCTGCTTCGCTTCTTAGAGCTTCCTTCGCTGGTCCGGGACTGGTTGAGAACCACCTTTAAATTGTTGTTGAAATATAAAGAGGTGATGGGGTTAAACAAAACAGCTCAAAAGCTTCTTTCTCTATCTAAAAGCATCAAAAGAATACAGAAAACACTTACAGATCCTGAAAAAACTGAGTTTGTGGCTATAACCATTCCCGAAGCCATGGGCATAGCGGAGACAGAGAGGCTACTTTCCACTCTTAAGAGACTCGAAATTTCCTGCCGACACGTTGCCCTCAACATGCTCATTCCACCCACCAGGTGTGGGTTTTGCGCCCCCAAGAGGGAGGAACAACAAGAGTATGTTAAGGAGGCTAAGAGGAAATTCTCTGATTATCAGGTTAGTGAAATTCCATTGTTTCCTCATGAAATCAAGGGAACTGATAGTTTAACTGGACTCTCTGAGGTTATGTATGAGAAAAAGGAGGCAAGAGGTATTGGAGTCTTGAAGCCCTGGCTTCAGCGTATCAGATTGTTTTAAATATGCGATTCCTGTTGCGTCAGGTCCTCCAGACCTGACGCAGACACTGTCAGGAGAAGCTCCTGACAGAACAAAAAAATTAAATTTTTCAGAAAAGGAGATTTATTAAAATGGCTTTAGAGGCAACCAGACAGACCAGCGGCACCTTGGTGGATGTGATAGATAGAATTCTGGATAAGGGATTGGTGATCAATGCGGATATCATGGTGTCTGTGGCTGGGGTTGAGCTTTTGGGTATCAAAATAAGGGCCGCTTTGGCCTCATTTGAGACAGCCGCTAAGTATGGTCTGGAGTTCCCGTCAGGAACTAATATGGAAACTGAAGCTTGGAAAGAAGCAATGGTGGGCAAGGAGAACTGCCCTCAGTGTGAGAAGAGGGTTAGCACAGAGGAGCTTATCACCACCGGTTGTCCCTGGTGTGGCTGGATAAGTGCCAAGGCAAAAGCAAAGGCAACTGTATCGTGAGATGGTTACAGATGAACGAAAGAGGTTATATTTTATCTGCGATTAGGGGACTTAGCTGGTTTTCGAACCTATTTCAAAGGAGCTTTTGGATAGAATTGATCAATGTGCCGAAGAGCAGATGGAAGAAGAAAAACTCCTATTGGGTGAGATGTCCTGCCTGCGGGAGACGAGTGGTAAAAAAGGAGTTGATGAAAAAGGGGTGTTATGTGTGTGGCTGGCAAAAGACACAGAGTAAGAAACCAGATTCCGGACCATACAGGATAAACTGCCCGGGGTGTGGGGTTAAAGTTGTAAGAGAGGAACTTTTGAAAAAAGGATGTTATATCTGCGGTTATAAATTAAGAAGAGGATAAAGCCATGAAAAAATCAGGCAGAAAGAGGAAAGTTGATCAGCCTCAAGGTGCAGACTCCGCAAAGGAAAAAATAAGAGAGCTTGAAGAAAAGATAAAGAAATTAGAAGAGACCAAAAGTGGAGAGGAATCCGGGGGAGTGGCAGAAGGTATGCTCAAAGGGGTAGGCCAGATCATTCCGGGATTGGGTGGTTTGATGAAAGGATTGGATAAATCACCCGCCTTTAAAGAAAGACTGAACAAGATTAACCAGGAAGTCGAGCGTAAGATGAGGGAAACACCACTAAAAAGAACCGGGAGTAGAGAGCCACATATTGAAAGCGGTTTTTCCACCAGAACCTTAGCCCCGGAAGAAAAACCTTCGTTCGGAAGAAAGGTGAAAAAAACGCCTGCACCCCCGCCTCCAAAACCCAAAGAGCCTGCGGTGGACATCTTCGATGAAAAGGATCACTTGAGAATAATTGCTGAATTGCCGGGAGTGTCAGAAAGAGAGATAAAGACGAGTTTAGAAAAAGATACACTTATCATCAGGATCAATTCACCTGGATGGAAGCCGGAGCACAAGATAACTTTACCTTACGCCCCACAAGGTAAACTGGAGAAGGTCTTTAGAAAGGGCTTTTTAGAGATTAAAGTCGGGAAAGATTAAATTATGATAGATATAGACGAAGATAATTTAAAGCATGGCGTTTTAGGACTGGTCATTGCCTTAGTGGAAGTCATAAGAGACGCACTAAGGATTCAGGCTTTTAAAAGGATGGAAGGCGGAAGTTTAAAGGAAGATGAGGTGGAAAGATTGGGTGAGGCACTTATGGATTTGGATATGGCAATTGAACAGATAAAAGAAGAGCAGGGAATTACTCAATCAGTTCAAAGCGTGAGAGATGGATTGGATAACATAGTGGACGATGTATTGGACAAGATGGTAAATCCGGAAAGATGGAGAGAGGAAGTTGGGGATAAACAAATGGAAAGGATGTAAAGGAGGCTTTAGATATGTTAGATAACAATAAACCAGAAGTGGTCGTAGCAAATGAGGTTAAAGCTGAAAGCAAAGGTGAGGGAAGGTATCTCTATTGTGTGGCAGACAATGGAGAGAGAGCAGATTTGGGTAAGATCGGTTTGGATGGCAAGGAGGTTTACACTATACCCCTGGCTGATCTCTGTGCCGTGGTTCATAATTGTCCCTCTGAACCATATAAATCAGAGGACCAGGAAGTGGTAAAGAGGTGGGTGATGACCCATGAGAAGGTGGTGGAGATCGCCGGGGAAAGATTTGGGACTGTTCTTCCACTTGGTTTCGATACTATTATTAAAGGTGAAGAAGATATTAGTCCGGAGGAGAACATAAAAAACTGGTTAAAACAAGACTATGCGAATCTCAAAGAAAAAATGAATAAAGTCAGAGATAAGGCTGAGTATGGGGTTCAAATTTTCTGGGATCCTAAGTTTATTACGGATGAAATAACAAAAACAAGTGAGGAGATCAAAAGCCTAAATCAGGACATAATATCGAAGCCTAAAGGAATGGCTTATATGCTTAAACCGAAATTGGAAAATCTTTTGAAGAAGGAGATGGAGAAGAAGGCAGATCTTTGTTCTAAGGACTTCTATGCCAGAATCAAAAAATGCGTTTTTGAGATCAGAGTGGAGAAGACAAAAAAGACAGATGAAAAAAGGCAGATGCTTATGAACCTATCGTGTTTGGTAGGTAAAGAAAAATCCAAAGAATTGGGGGAAGAATTACAGAAGATCAGTGAGCAGGAAGGGTTCTTTGTCCGTTTTACCGGACCTTGGCCCCCTTATAGCTTTGTTGCTTTTGGCTAAATTGAAAGGGGAATAAGAGTGGAACCGATTCGAGATACACATGCAACTTTAGTCGACCTGTTGGATAGAATTCTGGACAAGGGTATAGTGATTTACGCAGACGTTATCGTGTCTGTGGCGGGGATTCCCTTAATTGGAGTTAACCTAAGAGCAGCTTTAGCGGGTATGGAGACCATGTTAAAATATGGGGTGATGGTGGACTGGGATGAAAAATCCAGAGCCTGGGAGCGGGAACACAGAAAGAAAAAGGTGGTTCCGCTAATGGAGGGAGAAGAGATTGTTCTGAAGATGTTCGGCTCACAGCTCTATTCAGAAGGAATATATACTGCCTGGAGACAGGGTCAACTTCATCTGACTGATAAAAGACTTCTTCTTTATCAAAAAGATTTTGATGAGATATTGTTCCAAACCCCTCTGGAGAAGATAAGGGGAATGGTAATAAGAAAGGAAAAACATTTTACCAAAGAAGAGGTGGAGGTGCTCTATCTTTTATTCCAGGATAATCGGGTGGCTCAGTTCAGGACTGTGGATATTTACAGATTAAAGGAAGCTATAGAGGAAAGGATGAAAGTCAAAGGACTTACTTTAGAGGAGAATCCGATCCTTCCGGGATTTGACAGAAGGGTCCTTAAGTTCGTGCGGGGAGAGGAGAAAGTTGCTCACATAAGTGAAATGTGGTGCCAACCCCTCATTCAAACTTCAGGTGGAATTTTAAACGACGTCTGGAATCCGGGAAGCCTATATTTGAGTGACCAAAAATTATGCTGGCAGCACCATTTTAACGAGAAAACAACCGTGGAAATTCCCTTGGATGAACTGACTGATATGAAAATCCAGATAAGGGATTTGGGGGGCGTTCTTAAGAAAAAGAAGCTTTTGGTAGTGAGTTGTAACGGAACAGAAACCTGCTTTTCCGGTGAAGAAGAGAAAATTTGTCAGTGGGAGAAAACGCTTAATAAGATTATGTCCAAGCAAGGCACTCAACTCGAGATGGAGACCTGCCCTCAATGTGGAGAAAAGGCTCCAACAGATGGACTATTGGAAAAAGGGTGTTCCAAGTGCGGGTGGGTCAGTCCAAAATTGAGGGAGGAAGTTGTTGAAACAGTGGTTTAAGTGGACAAATTCTAAAATCTTAATGATATCCAAGGGAGATGAGAAAAATTAACAAAAGTTACCTCGACCTCATGAGAAAGACAGAAGAAATCTTTTTGGATCCGGATGAGAGGATTATCTTGAAACAACAGGGGGGTTATGTGGACAATTCCCGATATGGGTGGAAAGTGGGAAGGGCTTTTCTTACCACAAAGAGGCTGGTCTTTTGTGACCCGGCAGGTGGGACTGTGTTCCAGACACTTTTAAGCCGGATAAAAGGAATCAGGGTGGAGAGAAAAAGAACCGGCCTGGGGACAAAGCCGACACTTTGTATGGAATATGCTGGCATGAAAACAGAAAGGCTCATAAAAGCATGGTTTCTTTTAAACGATTTAGAGACCTGGAGAAAGAAGATACACAGTATGACCCTGATGGAAATCAGTGATGATGAGATCGGAAGGATTGCAGAAAAATTGGACCCAGCCAGCAAAAAGATATTTGAATACCTCAGACTGCAAGGACACGCCAGAATCGATGAGCTGGCCCAGCTGATCGAAGCTCCAACTCATATGGACGTTCTGCTGAAGATAAAGAGAAACATAAATCCAACTGCCGAGTGGATAACCGGTAATCCTGTACTGGAATTCCTGAACTCAAAAACGGACGAGCTGACCGGGGAGAGGGTAACGTTCAGTTGGTGGTTTCGCGGTTACCTGATGAACAAAGAGAAGAGAAAAGAACCACTCTTAGATATCTTCGATGAAAAAGATAACTTCACCATCATTATGGAGACGTCAAGGGTGGAAAAAGATGATGTCGTATTCGCAGCAGACGAGGATAAGCTTATCCTTGTCAGCAATCTGATGGATGATAAATATAGGGCGGAAATTTCGCTTCCCCCGAAGCTAGATCGAAAGAGCTTCACCAAAAGATATAACAATAACGTGCTGGAACTTAAGTTCAAAAAGACGAGAGGAGGTGAGAAAAAATGGGAGAGTTCGGTCAAAATGAATCATTCAAATGCCCAAAATGTGGTGAGACAACCTGGGGGAACCTCAAGTTTTGCCCAATCTGTGGAGAGAATCTGAACAGAGAGTGTCCCGAATGCGGAGCTACCTGGCGTTATTTCTATGACTACGCCTATTGTCCGGAATGCGGGGCAAAAACTCTTGGAGGTTTGGTAAAGGGAAAAGAAGGAGAAAAGTCGAAAAAATTCAAAGACTTTGATGAAGAGACCCTGCAGGAGATTGATAGGGAACTGCGCGGAAGCAGAAAAAGGTAGAGATCAAAAGCACTAATCAAGTGGTAGGACAACTAATGGTAACTCTTCATGTTCTGTTGGCTTGCGGTGCCTTACCTCGACCCATAAGAGGAGAACCGAAGGTAACGGTCACGGAGGGGGGACCGCGCAGCAACAGAGAAAAAAAGAGTTGGCATATGAAACCAATCGAAAGGGAGGATGAGGAATGGTAACTCCCAACGAAAAAGTGGTTCTGGAAATAGTGGCCGAGGAGGGTGGAGAGACCACCATTTGGAAGCTGAGTTCCAGAATGGGTATGTCCACGCATATCGTGGGCTCCACCTGTAAATCCCTGCAAAGAAGGGGGTATGTTGAGCTTCCCCAGGCAAGAAAAGTTACCATTACCGGTAAGGGTTTGCATGCAATAGGGAAACGCCCTTTGGTCTGGGAGTTTCCTGCTGATTTGTAAGCTTAAAAGGAGGTGGGAAGAGAATGCCAAGTCCGGACGAAAACCATGTTCTGAGAATCATAGATGAACAAGGCGGAGAAAGCAATTTGGCTAAAGTTGCCATAAAGATGGGACTGCCAACTGACTCGGCACGGACCATTGTGAACTCACTGGGGAGAAGGGATTATATCGATGTGTTCGCCAATGGCAAAATTAAACTGCTTGAAAAAGGGTGGAACGCCTTAGGGAAATGACCCACGTATGATTATCATACTTTGCTGAAAGAGAAGAAAAATAAATGAGTTTTCTCCATGGGGAATAGATAGATAAAATACAAAAGAGAAAGGGGGCGAAAAAAGTGCCCACTCCCAATGAAATAGAGATTCTAAGGATCACCAAAGAAGAAGCGGAAGTGGACAAGGGTTTGATAGGCAGCAGAATGGCGATAAGCAGCGAGTATTCGGCACACCTATTGAACTACTTAGCCGGGAAAAGTTTCTTAGAAAAAGTCCCTGCTAAGGAAGGGGCATATAAGACAGCTCCGCGCTATAAACTTACCCGAAAAGGGGCACTGGCTCTTCTGGCAAGACTTCATCATACTGCAGGTCAATATGAATCAGCCGTGAGAAGGACCCTTTATCTAAAGGATGTTGTGGATGAAAAGATAAATGAACTGACAGACTACATAGAAGAAGAGTTCCCTGAAAAAAAGAGGTTGTCAAAGAACAGAGGAAAAAGTCGGGTGTTAATCTCTAGTCTTATCCCAGTTAAGTAAACAGGGAGGACATTACCAATAAAGGAGAAAGGAGGTGATCAAGAATGGCGAGGTATATGGATAAGGAGAAAGCTGAATCAACCAGAAGAAGCCGGGAGCATCTGGCAAAGTGCCGTGCTTATCAGCAGTACGAGAAAGGCAGGACGCAAATACAGCGCAAGATGCATGCTGAGACAGAGAATGCCCTGAACAAACTGCGGGCTTGAGACACTCAGAAGGAACAAAGAGCACGTGGCCAAGCACCGGGCTTATGAGAAGACCATAGGATATGAATTCTGAGAAGACCCTGGGCAGAGAATAAACCCCAGCAGTCCTCAGACGACCATGGAAGGAATCGACTGAGTTGGCCAGGTAGTAAGGGGGGTAAGCCCCCGGCTCTTTAGTACCTCTGAGTTGGGGGCTTCCCTCAGAGAAATTAATATAAAAGCATTAAATAAAATGTCATTGCGAGTGAAACGAAGTCCCGCCGTTGGCGGGACCACGCCCTTCGGGCTCGCACGGACGTGCCCGTCTGGGCAATGACAATGTAAAAACATTTAGTACGTTTGTATTAATACACACCAACACTGAGAAGAAAAAGATGAACAAGAGATATATGGACATAGAACACGAATCTACACGAACTAAGGTCGTAACAATTCGTCTCTTAAGGAGGGGAAAATGAGTGGAATTGAACAGCAGGTACTCAAGGTTGTAAAAGAATTAGAATTGGCCGACGAAGAGGCCTTAAGTCGAAAAATGGCTGTCTCACCTGAGTATGTAACAAAGGTATGTAAGGGCTTGATCAAAGATGAGTATCTCTTAAAGACACCAAAAGGGTATACACTTACTCCTGAAGGGAAAAAAGCAGTTAATCCGGTTAAATTTAGAGGACACATTGCAGTTTTAAAAGGTGGATAATAGCAATTGAGAAGTTGAGAAGAGGATTTCTGACGAAATTGTCTTGCCGATGTGATGGCAAAGAAATCGGTGAGGCAAATGAAGTCCGCTCTATTTCTCATGGTGGTGTCAGTGCCCGGGTAAGCAAAGTGTCTTTTAAACAAAAACCTGAGCGCCCTTTTTGGTTCGAAACAAGGGCCTTGGCACAATGAAGACTAAAGAGAAACATCTCTATCGGGGCAGACTTCACAGCACGAAGGGCGAATATAAAGAAGCAGTGGAGGAGTATAAAAAGGCATTGGAGATTGACCCGGATTATAAACCGGCAAAGACCAATCTCGCCCTTATCACTTATTTGAAAGGGGTATCAAGAAAAGGAGACTTTCATCAACGACAAAAATAGCGAAGAAAACAGGCGAAAGGGGAGTAAAAGAGGTGAAATATTCCACTGGCAGAGGAAGCAGGTTAAAGCATTCTACAGCCATAGAATGGGCCGAGTTAGAAAAGGCAAAGAAAAAGAACGGACATCGAAAGATAAAACACTCTACGGGTGAAAAAGCGGCTGTAAGGCACTTTACTGGCAGAGAATTTGATTACCGGGCATTGATTGAGAGACCGGAAGAGAATGGGGAAATTCACTCTGAACCGATACTTGAAGGTGATGAAGGTCTTGAGTTTTGCCATAAATCCCAAGGAAAGAAAAAACATGAGAATATGAAAAACAGGGAACACAAACAGGCGACTAAAAGGACGGGAAGAAAAGAAGTTATAAACAGGTCTTTAAAGAAGATGGTTGTAAGGTATTAAGGAAGGTGAAAAAACACCAACACCAGATGAAGGAAAGATTCCAAAGATAACCGAAACAGAGGGTGGAGAGTCTTGCCAAGTCACAATAGAAATGAGATGGGGCTGGGCCCCGATTACTTCCGAATCACCCCAACATCTATGGACGCAGCACAAAATAGGTCCCGGGCAAGTTGGTTCAACAACTTCGCTTAATTAGAGAATTAAATGGGGGGGATAGCGCTTTTTTTATCTTTGGGTAAAAGAACCGCAAGAATGGATGAGAACTATAGGAATTGTTAAACGGGAGAATTCAAGTGGGCTTACAAAATAACAAGCGAACCAAAACAAAAAAGTCAAAGACTGGAACCAAAGAAATTATCTTCAGTGACAATACCCCTACTTTCTTAAAAAAGGAAGGACTGCGATTGGTAATCTTCGGCGGAAAAGGGGGAACTGGAAAGACGACTTCATCCTGCGCCACAGCAATGGAACTGGCTCGGAGATATCCGGAAAAAAAGCTCGTGGTTGCCTCAAGTGACCCGGCGCATTCGTTAGCAGATTCATTTGACTGCCCTGTAAGTGGTTCTGTTGAGCCCGTGAAGGGGGTGGATAACCTTTTCGCAATAGAGATGAATCCAGCAATTCTACTCGAAAGATTTAAGAAGACACACGAAACTTCCTTAACTAATTTTTCCAGGATGTCTTCCTCTACGGACCAGATAGACATAAGAAACTTTCTCAGCTTTAAGCTGCCCGGGATGCAGGAGATGATGATTCTCCTGGAGATAGTGAAGCTACTCAAATTTGGGATATTCAGACCCTATGAGTATGACCTGGTAATCTGGGACACCGCGCCCACAGGCCATACCCTCAGGCTGCTGGAATTGCCTGATAAAGTCCTCAAATGGATCGAGCTTTTTGAGAGCTCATTTTGTAGATATAAACAAGTTTCAACAGCAGCGGCCGGGTTGTTCCTAAAAATGCCCGGACGTTCCACAAAAGGGAACGTTCGCGCATTCCTGGATACGTTGTCGAAAGACTTAGAAAAGATAAGAGCGATCCTTAAAGATGAGGAAAAATGCGAGTTTGTTCCTGTTACTATTCCAGAAGAATTAAGTATAGCAGAAACAGATAGACTCCTTGCTACTTTAAGAAAAGAAAAGATTCCTGTCCGTAATATCATTGTAAATCGTGTTCAAGATGAGAAAAAGTGTGCCTTTTGTTCAAATAGGAGAAAGGGGCAGAAAGGCTACCTTAAAGAGATTGACAACAAATTCGCTTTTTACAATCTTGTCAAGCTACCGGTATTCTCAAATGAAGTGCGTGGGGCAGCAGGGTTATTTAGATT
>CAYOFL010000067.1:0-16327 GCA_964403165.1 uncultured Ignavibacteria bacterium | reverse complement strand
AGAAAAAGCCAACTGTCATATTGGCAATTGCCTGCGATCGAGATCTCTGTTCTGGTATTCAGGACGTCTATCCCATTCCGGTGTATGGTCTACTGAATGAAAGGCCATTTGGTCCCTGTATGAATACCCGGGTGGATCTGAAAAAACTGGAGCAGTCTATGCAATATATATTAGATGGAGCCAAAGATGCAAAAAGATATAATCATCAACTCGTCTGAATATGAGACTCGTTTAGCCATTTTGGAAGATTTGAAGCTGGTGGAACTTTTAGTGGAGCGTCCGGAGGCAGAAAGGATGGTGGGGGATATTTATAAAGGGGTGGTCAAAACCGTTCTGCCCGGAATGCAGGCGGCTTTCCTTGACCTGGGGTTGGAGAAGAGCGCCTTCCTTCATTTCTCAGATATTGGCGATTCCAAAGCCCAACTTGACCTTTTGTATGAAGCTGAATTTTTAGAAGAGGAGGAGGAGGAAAAGAAAAAGAAAAAGAAAAAGAAGGTAAAGAAGTCTCCTGAAAAAATTCAGGACGTCTTAAAGGAAGGACAGAAGATTTTGGTTCAGGTGACCAAGGAACCCATAGGCACCAAAGGATCCCGGGTTACCACCCAGCTTTCTTTAGCCGGGCGATACGTGGTTTTAGTTCCAGGAGAAGATCACGTAGGGGTATCACGTAAGATCTTCGATTGGGGAGAGAAAAAAAGGCTAAAGAGACTGGCTTACGAGATAAAGGCGGATGGATTTGGATGCATCATCCGCACCGTGGCGGAGGGAAAGCAAAAAAGAGAGCTTAAATCAGACATAAAACATCTTACCCGACTCTGGAAAAACATAGCAATGCTGGCGGATAAAAAAGAGGCTCCGGTTTTGCTTCACAAGGACATAGGCTTAATCTACAGCATTATGCGCGATATTTTAACTCCAGAAGTAGAAAGTGTGGTGGTTGATTCTAAGAAAGAGTATAAGAAAATCCTCTCCTATCTGAAAAGTGTGGCAAAGAGTTTGCGTTCCAAGGTGAAGCTTTATGACGGAAAAGTCCCTATTTTCGATGCATACAGCATCGAGCCGGGAATAGAGAAAATGCTGGATCGGAAGGTGTGGGTGAAAAAGGGCGCTTATTTTGTAATCGATCAAACCGAAGCCATGGTCACCATCGACGTCAACACCGGCAGGTTCGTGGGGAAAACCACCCAGGAATCCACCGTGCTCAAAACCAACCTGGAGGCAGCCAGAGAGATTGCCCGGCAGATCAGACTGCGAGACATTGGAGGTTTGATTATTGTGGATTTCATTGACATGGAATTGGCGGAGAATAGGAAAAAGGTCTTTGACGAATTTAAAGTCGCCTTCAGACATGACCGCTCAAAAAACAGCATCCTGCCCATCTCTGAATTTGGCTTGATTGAGATGACCCGAGAAAGGATCAGACCTTCGATACTTCACACCTTAAGCCAGACATGCCCCTGTTGTGGGGGGATCGGAAGGGTGATCTCAAAAGAGACCGTAGCTTCCAAAATTGAAAGATGGTTCAAAAGATCCAGAGTAGGTGCTGAATGCAAAAATTATCGGCTGATGGTCCACCCAGATTTAGCCCAGATTCTTGAAGATGGAAAAACTGATCGGATATCCAAGCTAAGTAAAAAACTCAAGCTGAATATTGAGTTGGTGAAGAACGAAGAGTTGCCATCTGATGAGTTCCGGATCTTCGATTTAGATCAGGGGATGGAAGTTACGGATAGGTTTAAGTCCAAAAGATAGTTTTGTCTTGACTTGCCGTAATGAAAATATTAGTATGCTCTTTGAAAAAAAACCACAACGGATCATAAGGTTTTCGATGATGATCACAGTCTAATTGAGAAAAGCCCAAGGAGGAGTTTTATGTACGCCATCTTAGAGACCGGAGGATTTCAATTCAGCGTTAAAGAAGGGGAGAAGATAAGAATACCTAAACTTCAAGCTCAACCCAAGGAAAGGATTATCTTGGACAAGGTTCTTTTCATCAGCGGAGAGAACCCCCAGATCGGAGCACCTTATGTAAAAGATGCCAAAGTAGAAGCAGAGATTTTAGGTTCAGGGAAGGGGGAGAAGGTCACAGTATTTAAGTTCAAAAGAAGGTTGAAATACAGAAAAAAGACAGGACATCGTCAGGAATATACTGAAGTGAAGATCCATAAAATTCTTTCTCCAGAATGAGGATTAAAAAACGGAGACGATAAAGGTTAACTAAAAGAGGAAAGACAACCATAACTTAAAGAACTCCCTGAAAGATGATCAGAATAACTACCATAGTTTTCTTTTTTGTAAGTTTGGTTTTTTATCAGGTATCCTCTGCCGCTACTATCACCCAGATTGAGGTGAGGGGTAATCGAAGCGTGGATCAGTCTTTGATAATCAATATGTCCGGTTTGGTGAAGGGGTCTGAGATAAGGTCTACCACTATCCAAGAGGCTATCAAGAGAATCTATGCCATGAATCTGTTCTCAGACATTCAGATTGAGGGGACAGAGTCAGAAGAGGGGATAGAGCTCACCATAGTGGTCAAGGAATATCCCCGGGTTATGGAGATCGAAATTTTAAAAAATAAGAAGATAAAGAAGGAGGACATAGAGGAGAAGATAAATATCGTCCCCGGCAGAGTGATAACTCCTGTGGACGTGAAGACGGTAGTAGACAAAATTAAATCACTCTATAATGAGAAGGGTTACCTCTCCGCCCGGATTCAATCTGAGCTGATCGGAACGGAGATTCCGGGCGAGGTGATCCTAAAGCTTAAAATCGACGAGGGTAAAAAGGTAAGGATCAAAAAGATATATGTGGAGGGGAACAAAGCTTTCAAGGCATCCAAGGTAAGAAAACAGATGAAGAACAAAGAGGATAGCTGGTGGCGAGGGGGTGAGTTCAAACCGGATCAGTATGAGGAGGATAAGGAGAAGATTATAGAACTCTACAAGAAGAAAGGTTATCTGGATGCTCAGATAGTTTCTGATTCCATCTGGTATGGCACTGATAAGAAGAATCTGTTCATCCAGATCGTTCTGAACGAAGGGGAAAAATACATATTCGGAGAAGTGAGTTGGGAAGGAAATGAACTTTTCCTCTCAGAAAAGCTGAGCAGACTGGTAAAATTCAAAGAAGGGGATGTCTATTCTCAAAAAAAATATGAAGAAACTCTGGGCAATATTTACTTCCTTTATCAGGAGGAGGGCTATCTTTACGCTCAGGTAGAGGATAAGACCACCACCCGGGGCAATGTGGTAAATATCACCTATCATATAACCGAAGGGGTGCCGGCGAACGTCCATTACATAAACATTCAGGGCAACACCAAGACCAAGGAAAAGGTGATCAGAAGGGAGCTTTCCATCCTGCCCGGACAGAGATTCAGACGGTCTCTTTTGATGCGCAGTCTGCGAGATGTCACCTATCTGAATTACTTTTCAAAGGTGGAGCCAGATTACGAGGTTTTGGAAAATGGGGACATTGACTTAATCATTGAGGTCGAAGAGAAACCCACCGGACAGATCATGTTTGGAGCAGGATACAGTGCCCGAGACAGGTTGGTGGGCAACATAGGTCTGGGCATTCCCAATCTTTTTGGCAATGGCCAGAATCTCAGACTGAACTGGGATTTCGGCAAAAGAAGGCAGACTATTGAGCTTTCCTTTACTGAGCCCTGGTTCAGAGATACCCCCACCTCAGTCGGTTTCGATATCTATCAGATCAATCGGAAATGGTATGACGATTTTACTGAGGAGAATAAGGGATTCGGGTTACGATTGGGAAGAAGACTCTCCTGGCCGGATAATTACTTCAGAGTATTTTGGCGTTATCGCTGGGAACAGATAAGATATTATGATTTTGCTGATCCTTTAGTAGTGGTTGACTCCACAGGAACGGACACCACCTATATCCCGCATTATCTGTCGGAGGTGGATTGGCCTCGAAATAGCGCCACCTCCTCCTTTACCATAGTTCGGGACTCCAGAGATCTTCCTCAATTCGCCACTAAAGGCTCGATCCTTTCGTGGAATACAGAGTTGGCGGCAGAATTTTTAGGGGGGGATTTTTTCTATCATAAACACATATTTCAGGCCAGCTACTTTCAGACCATCTTTTGGAAATTTGTCCTGGCGGCTCATATGAAGGTGGGGGTTTTAGATGGGAGAGACAGAGATTTGCCTGAAATTTACGGCGAACGCTTTTCACCTGGAGGGACTGATCCAGATGGGATGATCCGGGGATACTCTGATGGTTCCATCGGACCGGTCGATTCCCGGGGTAGAGACCTAAGGGGCAGAAGCGTGCTGGTTTACAATCTTGGACTTCAATACCCTTTGGTGGAACAACAGATGTATTTGCTCCTTTTTGCTGATGCAGGAAATGCCTGGCTGAGTGGCAGAAGTATAAAACCCTTTGCGCTCAGACACAAGTCTGATCTGGATCTCTTCAGGTCACTGGGACTGGGGGTGAGGTTGGTAATCCCCGGAATGGGAATTATCGGGTTCGATTTTGCTTATGGATTCGATCACCCGGAAAAAGGAGAGTGGAGACCTCATTTTCAATTCGGAACAACATTCTAAACAGTGTTAAGGTTAAGCAAGAATAACTGAATAGAAAAATATATCAGCAAGACTCAATTTCTCAGGAGGAAAAAGTGAAAAGGAAAGGCATTATCCTCTCCACCATCCTATTTTTTTTGACTGGGGCATTTCTTTTGTTCTGGGCAAGCGAGACCTCCTCTCAGGAGGGGAAAATCGGTTATGTGGATTCGATGAAGCTCCGCACCGAGTTTGGTGAATTTGCCGATGCTCAGGCTGAGTTTGATAAGGATGTAAAGGCATGGCAGGAGGAGATAACGGAGTTGGAGCATGTAATCGACAGCCTGAATCAGGATCTGAAAAAGACCAGTCTACTTTTGAGCGAAGCCAAAAAGAAAGAGAAAGAAGGAAATCTGGAAACCAAAAAACTGGAATATCAAAGGCTGACCAATGACGTCTTCGGTCCTGGTGGAAGGGCGGAAAAAAGAAATGCCGAGTTGACCAAGCCGATTTTAGATAAGATCAATCAGGTCTTAGAAAAAATCGCCACCGAGGAGAATTACATAATGATCTTCGATTCGGTGAACGGCAACATCGCCTATGCCAAAAAGAGTCTGGATCTGACTGATCAGGTGTTAGAGGAGCTCAATAAATTGGAGTAGGATTTTGAATCCCAAAGATTCTAAGTCACCCAGATTGCGGACACCTCAGATGGTGCAAAGAAGCTTAGGCGAAATCTCAGAATACATAACCGGAGAGTTGGTGGGGGATCCTTCCATCAAGATAAGGGGGGTAGCTGGAATCGAAGAAGCACAAACAGGTGATCTTACCTTTCTGGTTAATCCCAAATATGCAGGTTTTTTGGAAACCACCTCTGCCTCAGCCGTAATTGTGGGAAAGGAGACAAAAACAGAGGAGGTCAAGATACCTCTGATCAAACATCCCAGTCCTTACTTTGCCTTCGCTAAAGTGGTGGAACTCTTTGTTGACACCAAAAAAACTTATGCAGAAGCTGTGCATCCTACTGCTGTTTTAGCAGAAAAGGTGAAACTGGAGAGGGGAGTGCACATAGGTCCCCGGGTGGTTGTAGAAGAGGGAGCGTGGTTGAAGCGCAACTCAACCATTCTGGCAGGCAGTTTTATCGGAGCCAATTCAACTGTAGGAGAAAACTCGCTTCTCTATCCTAACGTCACCATAAGGGAAAACGTAAAGGTAGGAAAAGGTGTGATCATTCACTGTGGCACGGTGATCGGATCGGATGGATTTGGTTATGCCAAAGAGAAGGGAGTTCACCGTAAGATTCCCCAGATCGGCGGGGTGAGGATAGAGGATGATGTGGAGATCGGCGCGAATGTGACCATAGATCGTGCCACCTTAGGAGTTACTCGAATCGGAAGGGGGACCAAAATCGACAATCTGGTTCAGATTGGACATAACGTGGATATCGGAGAAAACTGTATCATCGTGGCACAAGTGGGAATTGGTGGAAGCACCAAGGTGGGGAACGATTCGATTTTAGCAGGACAAGTGGGGTTGGCGGGACATATCAAAATTGGCAATCGGGTGGTGATCGGTGCTCAATCGGGCGTCACCAAAGATATTCCTGATGATACCACCATCTTCGGTTGTCCTGCACGTGAGATTCATAAGACCAAGAGAATCGAAGCCCATCTCTCCAGATTGGATCTTTATGTAAAACGACTGAAAGAAGTGGAAAACATATTGAAAGAAATGAAGCCCTCTTCACATTGAATTATAAATCTTTGGAGGAAAAGATGAGCGAGCTGATTGAGGTTAACGATAGCAATTTTGAGAATGAGGTTTTAAAGTCTGAATTGCCCTGTCTGGTTGATTTCTGGGCAGAGTGGTGTGGACCCTGCCTAATGGTGCATCCCATCCTTGAGGAGATCGCCAACGAGTATGCGGAAAAGTTGAAAGTGCGAAAGCTGAACGTGGATCAAAACAGCCAGACCGCCGTCAAATACGGAATCATGAGCATCCCCTGCCTTCTTTTCTTTAATGATGGAAAGGTGGTGGATCAGGTCATCGGAGCGGTTCCCAAAAAGCATTTTGTGGAAAGAATTGATAAAATACTCAAATAAGCCTTTTCATTCTTGGTTAGCAGATAGATTCATTTTGGAAGATTTCCAGGCTATCCTACGATGGATAAAATTTCAGATGAAACCAAACATGTTTGTTCCTTGAACACTTCTTCAAATAAATCTGAAGGGACAATTGAAATTTTGACGGAAGGACAGGAATGTCCTTTTTGTCATTTTGCTAAACTAAAAAAAGAATATGACGAGATAATCTGTCCTATCTGCGGATATGGACATAAACCTGTTACCTGATAGGAAAGGGGAGAGGGGTCTCCTCTCTGTCCTTTGAGTATTTTGCAATTTGAGAAGGGAAGATCATGTTTATCAATATGTCATGGAAGGGGAATTTGGCTTTTGAAGCGGAGACCGAGTCCTGGCATCGAATTTTGCTTGATGCCAAGCAAGAGGTAGGTGGGGAGGACAAAGGTCCCCGACCCATGGAGGTTTTGCTGGTATCCCTGGCTGGATGCACCGCAATGGACGTTGCCTCCATCTTGAAAAAGAAAAGAGTGAATCTGCAAAACATGACCGTCAAGATTAATGCAGAACAAGCTCCCCAGCATCCAAAATATTTTACCAGAATAGATGTGGAGTTCAATTTTGAGGGGAAAGACATCAAAGAGGAGGATGTCAAACGAGCCATAGAGCTTTCCAAGGATAAATACTGTTCGGTTTCAGTTATGTTAGAAGGTAAGGCTGAAATCTCATATCGATGGAATATTGTAAACAAATAGATAAATCCGTTCTCCCAGGAGGAAGATGAAAGGTTTTCTAATAATAAATAATCGAAAAGAGGAGGGATATGATAGTTTTTTATCAGATTATCTTGAAGTAAAATTAGAACTAAAACAGCTTTAGTTTTGCAAGCTTAACTAAAGCTCCAAAACGGAGGAATTAGACATGAAGCGTTATCTGAAAATTTCCTGTTTGTTAATGGTTGCGCTGGCCTTGATTTTGACAAGCTGTAGCGAGAAAAAATCTACCGAACCCACCACAGATACTCAATCGCCCTCTATCACCGTTACCTCTCCCACCTCCGAGGCAATTTATGTGACCGATCAACAGACGGTGGATTTAAGCGGAAGCGCATCTGACGATCAGGGAGTGACAGGAGTAACTTGGGCTAATGTAAGCACGGGGTCAAGTGGAAATTGCACCGGAACCACTAGTTGGTCTGTATCCGGAATTTTACTGCAGGGAGGAGATAATTTGATCGTGGTAACTGCCAGCGATGCGGCTGGCAATGCTGGAAAGGACAGCCTGAGGGTTACCTACAACAAATACGTAAGTTTTACCACCGGTCCCACCGCAGACCCTTCGGCACTAACTATGGCTCAATCCACAGATGTGACCATTCGCATCGGAATTGCTCCCAATCCGAATCTTTTGGATTCCACGGTAAGGCTTCTAAGAATAAATAGTCAGGGTCAGGTGACCGATTCCTTGAATTTTCTTTATGATGATGGAGATTGGCTCTACCACGGAGACGACATTGCGGGAGACGGTATCTTCAGCACCAAACAAAACTTCTTTGAGTCGTTTGAGGGAACCATTCGTTTGCGAATAATGGCAATGACTCATGAAACCGAAGGAGACGTAATTGCTTACTCCTCTGTTTTCACCATCCCGGTAGTTTCCGCCGTTACCACCCAGGAATTTTCGACTGCACTGAATGCACAAAATTCGGGCTGGGATAAATACGATAGCCTAGCGGCTGAGGTAAGCGAGGATAGCGCTAAACAGCAGACCATAGACTGGCTAAAGGGGCAAAGTGGAGTGGATTCTGCTGGTTTGACAGATGAAGGCGATGCCATCTGGGTGGAGTATCACTCTGGAATTAGCGGAATGATCCTGCTTTATGCCGATGATGTTAAAGGCGGCTCTTCAGAACGGAATCGAGAAAAACAACCTAAAGCTCCCCTCTCTTCCCAAACCAGAGGAAGTTTGGATCTATCCAAGGTTGGTAGTTATGCTCATTTTATGGCGGATGAAGATACCGTGGGGAGCACCAAGGTGTTGATCTATGACGCCTTTCATACCCAATTTCCAACAGAAGGAAACCAGATCTGCAGTATATTTGTGAAGTCAGAGTGTCCTCAGTTCACCGTGACGCATGCCAAGAACACTGGGTGTACGGTGGATATGGTTGAAACCTTCAGCCAGTATGGCACTATCTATATCAGCACGCATGGTAGCGTTCGCGATGGAAAGGTGAGATTCTTAACTGGAGAAGAACCCGATACCCTTTCGTTTGACCTGATACGTTTCATAGAGCTTAAGCTGAAGATGTTGGGTCTGGGAACGGTGAAGGGAAAGACTTACTATGCCATCTATCCTTCCTTTATCACCGGAAACTATCCCAAAAGCATTGTGTTCAATTCCTCCTGCTATAGTGGCGCAAACCAGACCATGTCCAACGCTTTCAGAAACAAAGGGGTTTTGACCTATCTGGGCTATGACAAGTCGGTAGGCGGCACCTTTGCCAGAACCTCCGCCACCGCTTTCTTCGAGAAGATGGTAAATCAACAGAAAAAAACCGGTGAAGCTTTCACGCCCGGTCAAAAGGATCCTGGTCATAAACATGCCGAATTTGTGATGTTCGGCAGTCAAAAGGCATTTTATCAGTCTGATTTCACCAATGGAGGATTTGAGACCGGGAACCTACAGGGATGGACTAAAGATGGCGATGGTCGGGTGATAACCCAGCTGGTTTTCCTCGCCCCGCAGGAAGGAAGCTTTATGGGCATCGTATCCACTGGATTGGGCCACGACGTCTTATCGGGATCCATCTCCCAGTCCTTCTGCATTCCCGCAGATAAGTCCACTCTTTCATTCAAATATAACTTCTTGTCAGAGGAATTCATGGAGTACGTGGGATCGGTATACCAAGATTATTTCAAGGTGATGATCAAGACAAAGACAGATTCCACCACCTTGTTGTATTTGGCTATTGATGATCTTTCCACACAAGTTGACTCGGTCCCCACCATTAACTTTGATGTAGGAGATGTCTGGATGACCGGTTGGCGTACAGCATCATTTAACGTCTCTGCATACGCGGGCAAAGCGGTTACTCTTGTTTTCAAATGCGGGGATGTAGGCGACAGTATTTACGATACTGCCATCTTGTTAGACGTTATAAAGTTTGAATAGCTCAAACCCAGAGGGGAGCTGAAAAGTTGAACTTTCAGCTCTCCTCAAAGCTTAAGTTGTAAGGTGAAAGTAAGTTCTAAACTTTTTGTCATCTTTGCATTACTCGTATTCTGGGTGCTTATGTCCGGATTTTCTTGTAAGGAAAAAGCCGAAAGCGTTAAAATTATCTTTTATCACCAGGGACAGGAAACTATTGTCAATCCAGAACAGTCGGGATTTTCCGATTTGATAAAAACGGCAGAGTTTCTTCTTATTACTGCTGATGACATGCTGAAACTGTTGGTTGATCCTGAATTGATTGAAAATATTAAAAAGAAAGATAGTGCACTCGAGATTATTTATCCGAAACCGATCGAGCTTACCAGTAATTATGACAAACAGACCATTCATCCTGATCGGATTTTACTTCCCCTCTGGGGTGAGTTTGTCGGAGAAGAAGAGAATCCTTCTGCTGTCATTTTCCATGGCTATCCGGCTTATTCCTCAGGTCCTTACACTAACAGCAAGGGTATCGGAGAGCTTAAAAATATCTTGATAGGCATGGGAATTATTAAGGAGAGCATATAATTGTTTACATCCCCCCTTTAGAAAAAGGGGGGGAAGGGGGGATTTGAAACTTGAAAAATCCCCCTTTGCTAAAGGGGGATGCGTATGCATTCATACGAATTTCAAGTCAAGCCCAAAACAGGTGGGGGAGAAAAAATCAATGCGAAGCATTCATACGAATAATAAGATGTAAATTGTTTCCTGCTCCTCTTAGCAAATAAAACCATCTGTGGCAGTTTTGAGTAGGGACAATTCATGAATTGTCCCTACAGGTTATTCATAGTTTATTATCTCTTATCAATGGATGAGACGTCCAGCTTTTTATGCACTAATCCTTTTTGTTGCCGGCATTCTTTTAGGCAATTTTTTTGATCTTCCCACTGTTTTACTCTTTTTAATTTTCACCCTTACACTTTTCTTCTGCATGCTTTTCCTCCTGCGGAAGGAGAAGAAGAGCGCTAACTTCTTTTTAATCCTATCAATCATCCTGGCAGGATTTTTCAGATATGAGCTTCTAACCCAAAATTTCCCTCCAAATCACGTAAGCCGATTTTTGAATTTAGGTTCCAAAGTTACGATTACCGGAAAGATAGTTGAGGAGCCTGATGTCAGAAAAAACAAAACTTTCATAACCTTCAGGACCGAAAGATTATCTTTCCAGAGTAGAACATACCTGACCACCGGTCAGATAATTCTGAAAATAAAAGAGCCCACTTTTAAGTTTGACTATGCCGATAACGTCAAATTCAAAGGATACTTAAATGACCCCACATCCAAAAGAAACCCTGGAGCATTTGATTACAAAAAATATCTTAACCGGAAAAAGATTTACGGCATTGTAAATCTATCTTGCCCGGATCAGGTTGAAATCCTAAAACCAAGTAAAGGAAACATCTTCTTTTCCAAGATAGTGATTCCCTTAAGAAGGTGGATTTTAGGTGTATTCGACCAGACATTATCTGGAAATCACAAAGCCCTTCTCGCCGGTTTTCTGTTAGGGGAGACCAGAGATATACCCAAACAAGTTTATACCATGTTCAGAGATACCGGCACAGTTCATCTTCTGGCAGTCTCGGGCTCCAATGTATGGTTGGTTATCGGGGTGATCTTGGGGGCATTGAGTTTGCTTCGGGTTCCTAAACTTTTTGCCACCCTGTTAACCTTGGTTTGTATCCTTATATTTGCCAATCTGGTACATAATGATCCCCCGGTGGTGAGGGCAGGAATAATGGCAGGCGTGATACTTATGGGTGTTCTTCTATATAGAGATGTGAACCTGGTAAATGTGGTCTCATTTTCCGGTTTGGTTATCCTGTTTTTTTTGCCACTATTTCTTTTTGATGTGGGTTTTCAGCTTTCATTTGCCTCGGTTTTTGGAATTCTTCTTTTGTATCCACAATTGAGCAAATTGGTGTCGAAATATGTAACCAAGTCTCATAGCAAATTATGGAAATGGGTAATCATGCCAGCTCTGATCTCTGTGTCTGTGGAGTTGGTTCTTTTTCCCATTTTAGCCTATTATTTTAACATGATTCCTCTGGTAATAGTGGTGGCTAATATATTCATTGTTCCTCTGGCTGGATTGTCGGTGGTGCTGGCATGTTTCACTCTGTTCTCAACTATCTTCAGCACCTCTCTGGCCGGCATTTTTTCCGCCTCAAACTGGGGATGTCTGGATCTGACTTTAAGGTTTACCGAATTCTTTGCCACCTTACCGATAGCAAAACTTTCTCTCCCGACTCCCTCAACTTTCAGCTTTATACTCTACTACTCTTTTCTCTGGATTTTAGTCAGCTCCATTGCCTCAAAGAAGAAGGTTCTTTTTTTCTCGGTCCTGATAATTGCCAATGTGTTCATCTGGAGGGAGGGGCTGTCACACAGCGATAGATCTTTAAAGCTAACTTTCTTGGATGTTAGCCAGGGAAGTTCTGCCGTCATCGACCTCCCCAACAAGCAAACTTTTTTGATAAATGCGGGAGAGAAAGGAATGAATTTTGATGCGGGAGAGTATGTTGTCATACCCTTTTTGAATCATAAAGGCATTACTGAGATTGATAAGTTGATCCTCACGGATACTAACCCTTTGAATGTGAATTCAGCCCGCTCGATCACGGAAAATAAAGAAGTTGAGCAAATTTTGTTGCCAGACTCTTCTAACCTTGCAGATGGAACCTATGGAAACTTGTTGAAAGGACTTTCAAATAAACTCCTTTTTTTGGATTCTGTTAAAGCTATCCCGGACGAGAAAGAAAATTCGATGTTCTGGTTCTTTGACTATCCGGAAATTGAGAAATCGGGTTTAATTTTTATGAAAAAAGTAATGAAAATTGAGTATAAAAAGATCAGTTTCTGCCTTTTGGATGGAATGAACAAAGTTCATTTTGATCCGGAATTTCAATGGGATAAGTTGAAAAATTGTTCGATTCTGGTCTTGTCTGAACTGGGAGATGAGGATGAAATTATCAAGATTATCTCCGCTATCAGGCCCCATAAAGTCATCTTCACCCGTCATTATTTCCGTTATGAGAAGGACAAAATCCCAGCTCTGATGCAAATAAACTTTCCTGAAACTGAATACTACCGCACCGCAGAAAAAGGGGCTGTAATTTGCAAGACCGACGGCGAGAAATTGTGGTTTGATTTCACAATTAAGTAAAGTAACGCTTGAACTGATGTGTTGTTTGGCGTTGTGGCACAGTTAGATGAGGCTTATAAAGCACATTCTTGGATTATCGTGCAGGAGGGTCAAGCTTTAGGAACTGTTAAAAAAGTGGTTTTGGAGTGCAGAAGCTTGCTTCTGCGGTTTTAGAGATTTTAGAGCTTCAAACCAACTTCGCACCAGCAAGCTGGTGCACTCCGGTTTGTTTTTCAACATGCCCTTCAACTTGACCTTTTAGGTCCTTGAAAAACAAACAAGTCTTTATAGCCCCGCTAAAGCGGAACACTCCAAATTCCACCGTTCAGAGACCTTTCAGGAATCTCGTTATGACAACAGTAGAAATAATTATACTGGCCGGTTTTATCGTTTTGATTGGGCATTTCATCAAGGGACTTTCCGGATTTGCCAGTGCTCTGTTTGCAATCCCACTTCTGGCATTATTCTTAGACATCAAGTTTGTTGTCCCCGTATTTCTGTTATTTGACTTCATTTCTGGAGTGATTCTGACCATACAGAATCGAAGGCTCATTGATAAAAAATCTGCTTTCTTGATCGTCTCCGGGTTGGTGATTGGAACAGCAATCGGGACATATTTTTTAGTCTCTTTCGGAAACGAAGCTTTGAAACGGGTTTTTGGTATGGTGGTGATTTTGTTTGCGCTGAAAATATTGATTTTCGATAAGGAGAAGGTAAAAAGGCAAATCAGCAAAATCTGGGCACCTGTCTCCGGACTTGCTGGCGGGTGCACCGGGGCAATGTTCGGCTTGAATGGCCCACCTCTGGTGCTTTATCTTGCTCATCAACTCCGGGATAAACAAATCTTCAGAGCCACGCTTTACGGCATATTCTTTGTGGATGCCTGCTACAGACTGATTTTATACTCATTCAATAAACTGATCACCGTAGAGGTAATTAAATTTGCCTTATACCTGACGCCATTTCTTTTGGTAGGACTTCTTCTTGGATCGAAACTGCACGTAAAGATCAATGAAAATATTTTCAAGAAGATCATTGCTCTGATTCTTATGATAACCGGGACGTTTCTGGTTCTGTAAGAAAAACTCCTGATGCATCAGCATCAGGATTCATCCTGAAGAAAATGCCGATGTCTTTCCTTCACCCGCTTCGGGAATCCCCTAGCCTTTGGGAGAGATCTTGACTATCCTCGAAGCACACAAAAATCAAGGCGTTTATGATTTTTTACTATCGGAAGTTGTGGCGGGGTACCCTTCGGTCTTAGTCCTCAGGGCAGGCCCTTACCCCGCCACATTCATAGTAAGCCTATCGAACTATAAAAGGTCGAGGGTAGGGGTACCCTCGACCAACGAAGTAAACTACCCTTGTCCATTCACGGTGAGTTCCTCTCGTTGTATTTTGCAAAGAAAGGGGCACTATGCTTTGAAGATAGATGTTCAAAAATAGGGTAAAGCAAAATTGTTAAAATCTAAAACTATAAAGCGCTTGGTGTTGTAAAAAAGCTGAAGCATAACAAAACGTTGGTATGTCTTTTGCACTACCTAAAATGGATAAAACTATTTGAGGATGATGTATAAATAAAGGAAAGGGGTGATGAATATGTTGAGCAACTTTCACAGAGATTCAAAAGGTTTCACCCTGATCGAGTTAATGATCGTGGTGGTCATCATTGGGATCTTAGCGGCATTGGCTATCCCTCGTTTCATGAGAGCCACCACCAAAGCCAAACAGTCTGAGGCTAAACAGATTCTGAAGCAGATCTATACCATGCAGAGGGCTTACCGACAGCAGTATGACACTTATGCCTGCAATGGTAAGACCATGTGTTCGGCTTGACCGAACAGCTTTGTCGTCCTCGGGGTGGAATATATGCCAAGTGCCAGATACACTTATCGCATAACCGCTGATGCAACCACGTTCACTGCTACTGCCACCAGCGGCGAGTTAGATGATGACGCTACGCAGGATATCTGGCAGATCGATCAAAATGGCAATCTTGTCTGTACCACCGACGACGCATCCAGCTAAGTTTAGCTGGAAAAATAAGAGCTAAAAAAAATGGGGATTTTTAAAATCCCCATTTTTTTGTGGACAAATTTTTTGTAGGGTTTGTTGGTAACAGACATCACGCTTGCTGCAATTTTCCTAAACGTAAACTATGAATCTGGTTGCAAGCCATCCAATGAGCTATCCGGCACTTGTGCTTGACACATCTGTTAAGGAAAATACTTGACACAAAGTAAAGATATGGTTTTAATACGTTCGATGCAAAAGTGAAGTTATTATGATTTGATGAAAAAAACAAAAATCTAACTACCGTAGATCATGATCGTTTCATAACTGCACGAAATTTAAGATTAAAGGAGGTAGGGATGCGCACTTTTTTGGCTATGGTCCTTATTGTGGGCCTCTCAGGGGTATCCGGAGCCTATGGAGAAGAGGTGAAAGCTGGTGGAATGACTTTCAGTTTCGGCTTTGAGTCGTTTCCGGGAAAACATTACTACCAACAGGCATATGTCAGATATCAGAATGGGTTTCGGGTCGACTATAAGATTAATCAAAAAGAAGATGAGATGAATTTTTCAACTTTGAGCTTTCGAGTAACTAAAATGACTGAAACAGGTTTTGAGAATGTTTTTGCTGGTATAGAAGTAGGGGTGTCTCTTCCCGTATCTGGTTTTGAGAAATCTTGGAATTTACCAGCACTAACCTCCGATTTTACCGGGGAGGTAAGTGCACCCACCTGCTGAATTTATTTAAATTCTAATTATTCTCAGTTTGAGAAACAAGAGAATCAGGTAAGTATCTTTCCTATTCTGGGGAGATTGAGCTACCAAAGCTGGATTCGGGATAATCTTAGTTTCAATTTTGGACTTGGGTTGGGTGCTTATGTATTTCATGCAATTCATACAACTAACGTAACCTGGACCTATGTGCAGAATTGGGGAGATTGGAAGAGCGGAGAGGTATATAAGTGTGTTTGGAGAAGTCATCTTACTGTTGCCACCCCGGGTGGAGAGGGGTCGATTGGGTTTGCCTATAAATTGAGTTCTTCCGTTTCCCTGGGAATAACTGGCAGGCTTATTTTGATTTCCAAGGTTACGGATGTCACAGAGACTACGAGTTATTATCAGACTGACTGGGACCCAAAAGAACCTGAATTGACCACCGTGAAGGATGGTAATGAATATGGTGGAATCGGGTGGGGAATCTCTGCATCACTGTTATTTTAGTGGACTGCGAATTCTTTTGTGGGATAGTTCAAGTGGTCCATATAATCCACAGAAACAGCCAGACTTATTGCTTTTTATGGAATTTGATCGAAGCCCAAAAGGCGCAATCTTCAGACTGATCCTTAAGAG
>CAYOFL010000066.1:0-16353 GCA_964403165.1 uncultured Ignavibacteria bacterium | reverse complement strand
CTGTAGCTCTGAATACTTCTCTTCCACTATCATTAGGGTTAGTGCATATATCAATTTTTTATGTGGATGTCCTTCTGCATAGGCAAGCTACTTTCGTTTCGTGTAGATTACCTTTTTGCAGATTCGTGGATAGTCATACTCAAAAAAAGTAAACATAATGGAGGTAATCGCCACTTCTGAATAAAGAAACCTGTTGGAAACCTCTTTACTTTTACTTAGTTGTTTTATGTTATCAAAAGAAAACTCCCCAATCTCATCCAACTCCTTAGCTTTAGGCTCGAGCTCTTTTTCAGCAAATTCCCGCACTCTTTTGCGAAATTCTTCGTGTTCTTTAGAAATTCTCATCTGGCTCTCCTGATCCAAAATTTGTTTTGTGCCTAAAAGACCAAGAACTCAAAGGTTTCCCCCTCACCCTAGCCCTCTCCCCCACGGAGAGAGGGGATAGGCCTCCTCTCCCCCTTGGGGAGAGGACCAAGGTGAGGGGATTATGTTAGGGAACAGTTATTCCTTTAATAGATCTCGGGAGATGACAATTCTCTGGGCTTCAGAAGTTCCCTCATAAATTTCTGTCACCCGTGCATCTCTGAAATACCTCTCCACTGCATACTCTTTCATATAGCCGTATCCACCGTGAATCTGCACCGCCTCATTGACCACCCGGTTTGCCACCTCAGAGGCAAAAAGTTTAGCCATAGCCGCCTCCCGGGTACATCTAATCCCCTGGTTTTGTATATAAGCGGCGCGATAGATTAAAAGCCTGGCCGCATCTATTTCAGTGGCCATGTCTGCCAGCTTAAAACCGATAGCTTGAAAATTACAGATGGGCTGTCCAAATTGAACTCTCTCCTTGGAATATTTCAACGCTTCCTCAAAAGCCGCCTGAGCAATTCCAATGGATTGTGCTCCCACTGCGATTCTGCTGGGGTCCAAAAGGGAAAGGGCGATCTTAAATCCTTTATTCTCCTCCCCTAAGAGATTCCCCTTGGGAATCTTACAATCCACAAAGGAGAGCTCCCGGGTATCCGAGGCTTTCATACCCATCTTCTTTTCCTTTGTTCCGATAGAAAACCCTTCAGTCCCTTTCTCCACCAAAAGGCAGGAAATCCCTTTGGATTTAAGCTCTGGTTTGGTCAGGACGAAGACCACGAAAAGGTCTGCGATCCCACCATTGGTGACGAAGGTCTTGGTGCCATTGAGCAGAAAGAAATTATCTTTTGGCACGGCACTGGTTCTGAGGCTTCCCGCATCAGTGCCCGATCCAGGTTCGGTCAACGAATATGCCCCCATCTTCTCTCCACGAGCCAGGGAAGGAAGATATTTCTTTTTTTGTTCCGTGGTCCCGAACTTAAGGATGGCTTCGCAAACCAGGGAATTATGCACGGAAAGCGCAATTTGTAAACCTGCACACGCTTTTGCAAATTCCTCCATCACTAAAATATAGCTGATGAAATCAAAATTGGATCCGCCGAATTCCTCTGGAAGCATTATCCCCATATAGCCCAAACCGGCAAGCTCTTTATAAATCTCTTTTGGGATTTCCTCCTTTTCGTCAAATTCCTCAGCTTTTGGCATAAGGCTATTTTTGGCAAAATCAGCCGCCGCCTCCTTCACCATTCTCTGTTCTTCAGTAAGCTCAAAGTCCATATATACTCCTTTATTTTTTATTTGCACTTTACACAAACGCGTAGCAGAGCCTTTATGGCTCTGCGGTCAGACGACCACTCCTATTATGGGCGGAGGGATGAACCCTCCGCTACGCGGGTTTAAGTTGTAGGTCGAGCATGGCGAAGCCTGCTCGACATCTCTTATATCATGTGTAATCGTAGGGACAGCCCTTCCTTCGACTTCGCTCAGGACGGTGAGCCTGTCGAACCGTGTGGCTGTCCGCATTAAAATCAGGACAGGGACAAGCCCTGTCCCTACATAGAATTTCTTCAAAAATAACTTCTTCAGCATCCCCTTCTAATGTGTAAATGAAGGGAAAATTCAACCACACTCTTTTATACTGCCCTTCTGAATATCATGCAGGTTACGGTTCGGTCATTACCGCCCATGCTGATCAGCATCCCGTATGGTCGATCGGATTTGATATTGACCTGACAATCGCCCGCTTTGCCGGTGAGCTGATGCACCAGATCCACCGCCTGCCTGACCCCGGTTCCTCCGGTGTAGTGACCGAAGCCGATCAGTCCACCAGTAGGATTTGTTGGCATCTCTCCATCTATAGCTGTTTTTCCTTCTGCCACAAATGCGGCAGCTTCTCCGTATCCAACCGCACCGGTAGCTTCCATGTGAAGGAGTCCGCCAATGCTGAAGCAGTCATGAACTTCCAGCACCCCGATATCTTTGATTCCCAGTCCACTCATCTCGTATGCCTTCTCCACCGACTTCCGAGTGGTGGCAAGCTTGGTCTCATCTTCCGGTAGTTTGGTCACATCTGCCTGGGATTGTCCAAAGCCTATCACCTCCACCGCATCCTTTTTATCAATGCCTATCTTGTCCAAACCCTCCTCTGAGGCGAAAATCAAGGCAGAACAACCATCAGAGACCTTGGAGCAATCATACACGTTTATGTGTTCGCAGAATACTTTAGGGTTGGGAGGGGTCATGCCGGCCGCCACCAAATCCTCTATGGTGTTATGATATTCCTGAGCTTTGGGGTTTTTTCGTGCATTGGTAACAGCTCTGGCATACCAGTGTGCCATCCCTTTTCTTACATAATCATAGCCAAATTTCTCATAACAGGCTCCCGCCCTGTCTGAAAATTGACCCGGGAAAAAATAGGCATCTCCCTTTTTGCGTTGGGACTTATAATGTCCGGCTCCAGCTAAGATATCTGCACCATAGATGGCTTTGACCGTATTCTGCACCTCCACTCCCATGGTCAAGACCACATCGGAAAAATCAGCGCAAATGCTTTTGATGGCGGTGAACAGAGCCAAGCCACCGGACCCACAGGCGCCTTCCGTCTTGGTGCAAGGTTTATACTCCAGTGCAGGATCGATGTAAGGAATAAACCCTGGTATATTGCCCTGTCGGTTAAATCTGGCCGCCATAAAATTGCCAATGACACCCTCATCGATGTCGTTGACATCGTTGATCTGATCGATTACTCCCTTGCCTGCTTCACTTATATACTCCTCCAATCCCGGTCGGGGCTTCTTGGGATGAAATTCTCTCCTTCCCGAACCGAAGGAAACTGTATTATAACCAGCACAAGCATAAACCGGTTTTCTTAACTTTTTCATCTATTACCTCCTTTGATTAACTCGTTTTCGTATTTCGTTTGGCGTTGGCGAAGCCCAGACGCCCGGACGGGCCCGTCTGGGGGCACGTCCGTGCTCGTTTCGAAACTCGTCAATCGAAATTCGATGATAGAAAAAAAATCGAGCTTCCAAGACCAACTTCGAGTATCGATACCAGCACGGACGCCCCGAGGGGGCGTCTGCCTGCCCGTCTGGGCGTCGACACCGTTAAACCAGCGCCAAAGCCGTATTATCACTCGTTTTCATATTCTGTTTATCGTTGACGAAGCTCGTAACGAATCTCGTTTGCGAAGCTCGATGTTCGGAAAAAATCCAGCCTCGATCCACGAGCTTCGAGCTTCGATACGAGCACGGACGTGCCCGTCTGGGCATCGACACCATTAAACGAGCTTCACAGCCATTTTTTTAAACGTAATCATTGATCGGACCATATAAGTGATAGAATCCGTTCAAAAGAACGTCATTCACATCCTTATTTGATTCTGCCACTTTTGTCTTCACCAAGAATTCGCCGATCTCTTTGGACCTTTTCAGATAAGCTTTTGCCAGTTTTGCTCCTAATGTGTCGGAAGCATTGAGGTTCTTAAAGTAGACGGATAGCTTTTCTTCTTTCTTGGGATCCATCAAAAGCTTTCTCCACGGGATGGTTCCCTGGGGGTATTCTCTCAATTTCTTGTCCAGCTCACCGCTCCAGCCATTGGGGTCAAACATCTTATATTCACCCTTTTCTAAATCATAAACCCCAGCCGGGCGACCCTTTTCGTATTTCAAAAATCCATCCTTCTGGCTTCCATCCGCAAATTGACCACCCAACACCTTCTTCTCGACCATCTGGGCAAGCAGGTCGTCTTTAAGATCCTCACCTTTGACATAGCCGGCGATAGTCTCTGAGATACATTGATACACGTCCACCCCTACGTAGTCGATAAGCTGAAGTATACCCATGGGTCGAACCAACAGATCCTGGCTCACTTTGTTCATGATGTAAAGAGCGCCCGGCAAGGTGAATTCTCCCGCCATCTTTTTGGCTTCCTTAATGGCATACAAGCCGTCTCGCAGGAAGTGACCGTTGCCGATGAAGCCTGCGATATCGTTGGCAGGCACGATCTTTTTGCGCAGTCTCTTGGCTAACTCCAAAGCCATCTCCTTAAGCTCCGGTTTGGTCGACTCAGGAGATATCAGCTCCACCAGTCTCTGCACTACCGGAGGATTGTAGAAATGATACCCGATTATCCTTCCACCCAGGCCCACCGACTGGTTTAAGACACTTATGGGTATAGATGAGGTGTTGGTGAAGTAGAAAGTATCCGAGTCCACCAATTGTTCTATTTTCTTTAACACTTCCACCTTCACGTCTTTGTCCTCCACTATCGCTTCGAAGATCATCTTGGAATTTTTAACATCACTCAGATCCGTTCCCAACCTCACCACCGACATGGCGTCATCCACGAAAGCATCGATGATCTCATAATTCTCCACCAGATCCTCACGGTCCTTGTATAACTCCCTCAGCATCACCGTGGTTTTTTCTCCCGCCTTGACAAATTGAGCTTTGAGATACTTATGAAGTCCATCCAGAGCCGCCTCACTTATGTCGATCAAATGTAGCCGATAAACCGAGTCCTTGTTTTGGGGCAAGTTCTTCTGCCTGGCCATCTCCTGTGCCAGAAGAAGTGCTATACCACTCCCCATTTTTCCTGCGGCTCCGATTACGGACACATTCTTCATTCTTTCATCAAACGTCATCTATCACCTCCGAAGTTATTACTTTAGTTTTTCAGTCGAACCTCGAATTGTCATTTTAGCAACAGGCGCTTGTGAAAAATATAACAAATTCAGACCAAGAAGCAAAGAAAAAAATTAAAATTTTTGCGGAAATCCATTACAATTTTGCCATTGGCGACACCGGATTTCAGCCCAGCATCTGATTTAGGAGATTGTCGAAAAACTCCAATAACCGTCATTGCGAGCGAGCGGACGCCCAGACGGGGGCGTCCCAGACGGGTCTCCGTATGTCCTCCCGTCTGGGGGCAGAAGTGCCTGTCTGGGCTCCAAAAGCCAATTGTCCAAGTCAGACATTACCAATCGAAAAAGGTAATGTGAAACGTGTTTGACAAGGTTGCATAGATGATTATAATGAGCTCGTAGGTCAAGCATGGCGTCCAAGCAGACGCTTGCCCGCCTGGGCAGACGGATCCGTAGGATAGCCTGCTTGACGAAAAAGATTGTCAACCATCCTTCGGATAGAATCCTCAGGACAAGCCCTTCGGGATGGTTGACCTACAAACTTTTTAAAAACGAGAAAAAGATATGAAAAAGATTATTTTATTATCAGTATTTGTTATAGGAACACAAACCTTCTATCCTGATTTAAGAGCAAAAGAGAGACAGTGGCTTAATCCTGGCATAAAGCTTGGATATACCTTTGGCGCTGGCGGAGGATTTGTATGGGGGTTTGAGCTCAGCTATACATTTGATGATGACTCGGGCTTTTTTTGGGGACCTCTCGTTGACTTAGATTCTTGCCATGGTCGGGTAAAACCCCACATCGGCATTGAAGGTTCCTATTTTGGAATAGGACTCGACGTCGGCCCCACTTGGATTGCTGAAGAGAAAGAAAGTAACATAGGTTACACTGTCACTCCTTTTGCAGGAGTCATATTATATCCATATTATAGCTATACCCTTCGTCCAGGCAAATCAGGTTTACATGAAATAGGATCATATTTGAAGTGGCCATTTCTAGTGGCAGGTGAGCCCCTCAGTTTTGATTAGTTGGTTGCCTGCTTGCTTCCCGTTGGTGTTCTTCACCCACGGGAGACGAGGAAAAGTAACTTAGAAAGTATTTGACAAGGTTGTGTAAATGGTTATAATAAATAATGCAAACATAGTGAATTTATCAGAAATCGGGCTTTAAAGGTTGCGTCATAAGTTACTCTTCCCCATAAGGGGAATCCTGATGACTGACGCATTGAAATCAAAATGTGTCAGGACTTCGGAGACCCGCCTGGGAGGTCCTGACACAACGTAAAAAGATGTTCCTTTGATGGTTGGACGCGATCGCTTTATGAGACTCAAGAGCGAGTGGATGCTTTCCCACAGCAGAGCTGTGGGGCACCCCGGCATTGATGCGCATCTCCACCTTGAAATCACCCCAAAATGGGGTGAAATCGCTCCGAAATAGGAGGTGATGTCGAATTTTTGGCTCCGCGATCCCTTATCAGAGAAGGACTTACATTTTTTAACACCCTAATATATTCTATGCAAGGAGGTGATGCCTATGCTAAACAGAAGCCGGCTTCTTGCCTTGCAGGCAGCGCAGGAGTTGGCTGGTACCGTTTCAGTAGCCTGACAGACTGAAAAGAAAGGAGGTGACAAAAATGGCTGAAGGTGTGGAAAAAGTTCCGGCGGAAAACCGGTGGACCATCGCCACTCGGGGACTGACAGGCGCGATAGTTGTTACTTCGAAGGCACTGCGAGATGTGTTGGGCCAGGAGAGGTACAATGAGGTACTGGGACAAATCTGGGCCGAGCAGGGGAAGGCTGCCAAGCAGATTGCCGATGCCCTTGGCCTAGCCGGTGACGATGCCAAATCTGTCGCCGAGACAAATGTGTTAGTTACCCTTGTGGCAATGGGTCCCGAGATTAAAATTGAGATTGTGGAGGCGACAGCGGAAAAGGCAGTATTAAGGAACACCGAGTGTCCTTGGTGGAACAGGTTTAAGGAGTTAGGGATTTCAGAGGACCTCTGTTCTGTTGCATGCGCTGCCTACTTCAATGGCCTTGCCAAGAGCCTCAATCCCAAGGTGACCGTAAGCCTAACTAAAGCTATGCCCCGAGGCGACTCATACTGTGAGTGGGTTTATGAGCTTCAGAAGTAAGGGCAGCCACAATGTTAGCGTGAAGGCGCTCATGGAACTCAAGCAGCAGTTGGTCATAAGCTAGGCAGCCTTGCCGTGGAACACGTGGCCTTAGAGACCTGATAGGGCGAGGGGGCGGGCGAACTCAGCGGTCGCTTCGCTCCCTTGCCTCCACTTAACACGGGCTTTGCGACTCATTGCGCTTGCCCAAATGCTTCGCACTTCGCAAAGGCTGGGAAAGCTTTTCGCCATTCTGTGAGTGGGTCTCAGATTCGGGGCAAGAGCCGCCTAACAAATCGCTGCAGCCGACCGTGCTATCGAGACATCTCTTGAAGTGTGCGTCGCATTTGATGCGTTTTGGCTCGCGTTTGGTATCACTGCGCAAGCCGCACGGCGGCTGAGCTCCTGGCCGTTAGGCTAAGTTTTGGTTAATCATTGGGAATAATAATAAGGTTATTAGGGAGGGTATTATGTCATACTTTATCAAATTTATCGTTTTGCTGTCTGTAATGCTACTCGCAGCTTGCGGTCCCGCCCAGGAATCGAAGGTTGATTTAAAGGCGAAAGAACAAATTGCAGTACCGGGAACTACTGCAAAAGTTGAACAGCCATCCGGTGACAATACTTATCCTGAGATGATAGCTAAACTTGTCAAATATATGGAGGAATTGGAAAAGGGACATCCGGATGCCATGAAAAGCCTTTACGCACTTGGCGAGGCCGTATTTAAGCCTGGCGCTCTCGACACCAAATCTAAAGAGCTCATTTGTTTAGGGATCGCGGTTGCTATCCGTTGTGATGGTTGCATCGCTTGGCATACACGCGGCTCACTCGAGGCCGGTGCGACAGAGGAAGAGATTGTTGAAGCACTTGGAGTAGCAATCGTAATGGGAGGTGGACCCTCGGTTACATATGCTACTCATGCAATGGAGGCAATGGAGCAACTTAAGACGACAGAGAAATAGATCTGCGAGCAGCATGGCTTGAATGGATTGAAAGAAGAGGCTCGGACGGTGATGTGGGAGTCTGCATTAGTTTTAACGGGGTGTGGAGCAGACCAAAGGCATTATAGACTTGTAGGTCGGGCTGTCGACAGACTGCCCGACAACAACCTAATAGGAGCAGGAATCAGTTCGTAGGTCAAGCATGGCGTCCAAGTAGACGCTTGCCCGCCTGGGCAGACGGATCCGTAGGATAGCCTGCTTGACAGACTCTCTAACCTAACGGTCACAGGAAACGGAAAATTTCGCTTGACCTGTTCGCAGGTAATGTTATGTTGTGCTTGTAGTTCGTAGGTCAGGTGCCCTGAGCACCTGACACCAAGATAAGTCAGGAGCACTGAGCTGCTAACGTACAGGCTTCTTAACTAAAAAGATACAGCCTGCGTTTCCCGTATTTACAGACTGTATAATCATTATTATATTAAATTATGCTATCAAGATCGACCATTTCAAAAAGGAGGTGTCACCATGCCTAAAGACATCAATGTCAGGTGGGGCTGGCTCAAGGGAATGTATATTTACACCATTGTCGGCGCAGGGGGATTCGGTTTGGGAATAATTGTCATTCCCAATGTAATGAAATCTGTGTTTAGATGGCCCAGTCAAGATCCAATCGTGTTTGGAGTTACTGGCAGCGTGTATTTAGCATTCGCGATTCTATCTATATTGGGCCTACGATCTCCTCTCAAATTTGTGCCTGTTCTGTTGCTACAACTTTGCTATAAAGTTGTCTGGTTCATCGGCGTTATTCTTCCTATTCTGATTGCAGGCAAATTTCCGACTTATGCAATATTGCATGTCGTGATATTCGCCACCTATATTATAGGAGATCTGATAGCAATACCTTTTTCATACGTATTTGCGAAAGAATCAGATGAGTAGATTGAATTAAGCTTTCAGCCTAGAAATTGGATGAACGACAAAATGCCATTCTTAATTAGTATCTCAAGCTACACGGAATGAGGCAGAACCCAAATTGATATAACCAGCGGCTGAAGTCGGATGCGCTTATCAGCGCGCCGCTTAGCCGCATCGTTAGGCAGCTCGTAATTTCAACAACCAAATAATGAAGGAGGTGATATCTAAAGACATTTTATGAATGTAATTCATAATTAAATCACCAATGCTGTATTGGGAGATTCATCAAAATTTAAACACTGGTCTATACCAGTAAAGGAGATAAAAATGAAAAAATCACTGCTTCAATTCACCATGATTATTCCTCTCATCCTGTTGCTTTGTTTTGCCTTTAGTTGCAAAAAGCAGGTGACAGAAGAAGCTCCTGAGGGTATCACTGAAGAAGAAGCGAAAGCCCTTGTTGAAAGAGATCTGGAAATTTGGAATGAGGGCAACCTGGCCTTGGCCGATGAGATTATTGCCCCTGATTATGTGGAACACACTGCCGATATCTCCGAAGACATTGTGGGTATCGACGCTTTTAAGGAGGGGATTACTAATATACGAACTAATTACCCCGACTTCAACATTACTATCGAGGAGTTAATCGTAAAAAATGACAAGATTGTATGGCGCTGGATATTTACTGGTACAAATACGGGTACTACGAGCGACATTCCACCCACAGGCAAAAAGGTGCGGGTGGAGGGGGTCGGTATTCTCCGCGTAGTTAATGGAAAAATTGTTGAGAGATTGATCTATTATAACGATGCGACTATGTTAAGGCAGCTCGGCTATACTATTACCTCTCCATCAACTGAGGGTGAAGAATAATTCGTAAAAGTTCGTAGGTCAGGTGCCCTGCGCACCTGACACTTTTAAAGGTTGCGTCAGGAGCTTACTTTTCATCAAAACAAAGTAGTCCCCCTCGCCTTATTCCTCTCCCCCTTCGACAAGCTCAGGGCGGTGAGCAAAGTCGAACCGTCATTGGGGATAGGTTGTCATATTTTCCCTCTCCCCTTGGGGAGAGGGATACAGGTCGAAGATCCCGCCATAGGCGGGGGTGAGGGGGTTTTCAGTTCGTAGGTCAAGCATGGCGTCCAAGCAGACGCTTGCCCGCCTGGGCAGACGGATCCGTAGGATAGCCTGCTTGACGAAAAAGTCTGACCAGTACATGCACACGCACGGGGATTTAGCTACGCTCCATTGCCGCCCGTGAGCTTGATCGTTATCATCCTACGCCCTCAGGTTGAAAATCCCGCCAAAGGCGGGGGTGGAGGGAACCCCATTCTGATACCTAACCCGTAGTCTCTTCTACCACCAGGAACAAATTCACCATTTATGGTGAGCTTCGAACCATATTATGGTGAGCGTCGAACCATTTATGGTGAGCCTCGAACCATTTATGGTGAGCGTCGAACCATTTATGGTGAGCCTCGAACCATTTATGGTGAGCTTCGAACCATATTATGGTGAGCCTCGAACCATTTATGGTGAGCCTCGAACCATAACTTTAATGGTGAAAAGGATAGCTCCACCGTTTATAGGAGATGAATATATGATGTTTGCGCAATTCCGTAGGTCAAGCATGTCCTCTGGCATGAACTATATAGGTCATACCGAAGGATTGCCTGATAAAAAAGATCCAACGCACGGGATTCGCGCCCCCAAGTGTGAACCGAATGGTTCATACCTCACGTATGTACCATCTGGTTCATTTGCGAGCATGGCTGAAAAAAAAACAAAAACGACCACCAGAAAGCCCAGAAAGCCCAGAACCGCCAGTATCGTAGTTTGTAACCTGCTGACGCACAGAAACCTAGCAAGCAGGAGGGCTGAAAGAAAAAATGAAAATGATCCCCAGAAAGCCCAGAAAGCCCAGTTTCGCAGGTCAAGCATCTCCGTTCTGACGCATCGGCTGCTTCCTGAAGGCGCCTATCCAAACGTTGACCCGATCCAATGGCCGACGTAGTGAGTTATGATTATCACCACCACAGCGATGAGCAAATGCTCGCCGATTACTCTCCAGGGTTTTTCTTTTTGCTCTTTCGCAAGGTAATAGCTAAAAATTGCCAACAGAGATAGTCCCCACACGATGCTAACCACAACTGCAGTGGTGAGAGGAAATAACAGAATAGGCACAACAAATGTCATTGCAAAGACGAACTTAGCTACGAAAGTGCAGATCGTTGTTTCCCATATCTCTTTTGTTGTATGTTTGTTCTCCGATTCTTCTGAAACATGAATACCCAAGGCATCCGAGAACGCGTCCGCTATTGCTATAGTCAATATACCACCAATAACTACCAGCTTAGAGTGGGTGCCGGAATGTAAACCCACCATCAGCCCCAGCGTTGTGATTATTCCCGAGGTTAAACCAAAACTAAAACCTGTTTTCAGCGAATGTCTCATTATATTAGTTTAATACGTCAATTTAAACAACCTTTTAGCTCCCGAGCGATTTCGGACAACGTCAGAATATATGAAAAAACCTATTGGGGTAGCCGCCCCGCTTAGCGGGGCGAAATTAGAGAATTGAATTTTAATGATTTACGCCCAAATGGGCGGCTACCGCTTAAAAAAATGGTTTTCACTCAGCCCATCATTTTGCGGATAAAAGAAGTCCCTCCTTATCGTGATTTGGGGACATCTTTCCTCTCCGCCTCTGGAGAAGATTTCCCCTTGCATCCGCTGAGCCAATGCAATTGTGGATCATCGTAAAATCTTATTCATAATGTTTTTGAACCTTGTGTTACTTAATGGATGGTCAGCAACCAATTCCCCATTATATATTATACTGAAAATCGCATATGCTGAAGGAACGTTTTGCGATTCCTTGCAACTTTTTAGCTCGATTACTTTCGGTTTTATACCATAATCCTTCTGCGCAGTTTCACAGATTTCTTTAACAGATTTAGCCACATAAGGACATTGATCTGATCGAATAATCGTCAGGCTCGAGCTATATGACTTAAGTCTTTTATCCCAATCTCCTTTGAATTTGGGTGAAGGTGTATCCTTTTTAAATTTTTTCACAAGTAACTCAAAATCGGGTGGCGTTTCCTCAATAATCTCAAACCCATTTTTTACGAATAATTCCTTTCCTGCCATCCATGTGCCTTTACGAGTGACTACTGCTACACCATGCATGTTTTTCTTTTTTGCATCTTTTAAACATTCTTTCAGCATAAGTGTTCCATAGCCTTTCCCTCTGTATTTCTTGTAATTAACCATCATACAGTGAACTACCATGTATCCATTTGCTTCAACCGCTCTCCAGGTATACTTGCCTGGAATATATTCAATAAAACCGACAGCCCCTTCTTTAGCTGAATACAGAACTTTAAATTTCAAACCTTCGGAAAAACGTTTCTTCAGCCAATCTGTCTTTCGTTTGTATCCTTCCTGCTTAATGCTTTTGTAACCACAGAATCCGTATTCACAAATATTGTCTGCGTTTGTGTCAATTATTTCTATTTTTCCCATCATTCATGCCTCCTCTAAATCTTGTTGCCGAGTAACTTACAACCTTGCTTGTTTTGAGAATAACTTCATTATTTCAAATGACATTTAATACTTTGATCCTACTCTTTACGCAAAAGTGTAGGCAAGGTGTGAGCCATCTGGTTCATACCAAGCTTCGCACTTTGTCTCCCCGCCAAAGGCGGGGCTACGTGCTTTATCTGTTTAATCTGTTGGGCATCTCACTTCAAACGTGAATTAATGTTTTGATGCCCCCTTTAACAAAAACGTGTAGACAAACCTTCACACTTCGTCTTCCGCCGAAAGCGGGGCTACGTGTTTTTATCTGTTTAATCTGTTGGGCATCTCACTTCAAGCGAGATTTGATATTTTGATATTCCTCTTCACCAAAAGCAAGCTCTCTTTCCCCCAGATTGAAAGATTCGATATGCTCCTCCACTTTTGCTATCCGATCAGCAGTTGGAGGATGGGAAGCTAACAGTTGATCCAAAGCAGTATCCTTTCTGCCTTTTTCCATCTCCTTGAATTTCCCGAAAAGCTGAATCATCCCTTGGGGATGGTATCCTGCCCTGGTTATGTAATATGCCCCATTGAAGTCTGCCTCGAATTCGTTTTTCCGGCTGTAACCTTGCATAATCAACACCAAACCGGCACCTATCGCCTTCTGGGTTAACTCGCTTGATTCTCCTAAAGCTATGGACAGGAGCACCTGCAAACCCAAAACCTGCTGGAGTCTTTTTACACTATGCCTTGCCACCACATGTCCTATCTCATGCGCCAGAACGCCGACTAACTGAGCCTCATTGTCCATGGTCTTCAAAAGTCCCGTGTATATGTAAATGAATCCACCGGGGCAGGCAAATGCATTGATTTCGGGAGACTCCAGAACTTTAAAATGATATTGGATATCCGTCCTGTCAGAAACTTTGGCTATCTTTTGCCCCACCCCATTAATGTAATCCGCTAAAACCTGATCATCGGTTACCTTGTTCTGAGACTCAACGTCTTTGGCTACACTTCTGCCAATGGAAACTTCTTGTGAAGTGGAGATCAAGATCAGGCTCTTCTTGCCACCGGGACCTGTGGTGGCACAATTTAGCAATAATAGAAAGAGACTGATAAAGACCCAAAAGGTTAGATGAATTTTTCTCATGATCTGATGCATCCCTCCTTTATTTGGTCCAGATTAACCCTGCTTTTTCGCTATCTCTGAGCTTGAAATAACTACCATCAAATATCCCCTCCCACAAATTACGGTCTCTGTCAAATTATATCACATTTTTATTGTTTTGCAAAGAAATCTTTAAAACTTTTAAGCGACGGTTCTACATAATTTTTGGAAAACCTTTTACCGTTCAAACCTCTCCTGAATCCTTTACTTCAAAAGAAGAGGATTTTTCCCTCTCCATTTTAAGGAGATTCATATGAATGTGCGTCCCGCACTTTGCGGGACGAGCTTCGCAGGGTTAGGTTGAAAATCCCACCAGAGGCGGGGGTGAAGGTTCGGTTTTTATCGTTGACGGGACAACCTAAATCACTTATCATTCAGCATAGGCTGATCTTCTACAAAACAAAAGAGCGAAAAAATGGTCAGAGGTTCAAACAAGTTCATTGTCTTATCCAAATTCATGAGTTTTGTTTTAAGGCACAAGCCCCAGAATTTTGGCTTGTTTCCCGACCAGTATGGCTTTGTAAAGATAGAGGATCTCCTGACCGTGCTTAAGGATCGATATGGAGACGTACAATTCTCGGACATAGAAAGGGTAGTGCAAAGTTGCCCCAAGGCGAGATTTGAGACCAAGGGTGAAAGGATCAGGGCAAGATATGGGCATTCCATCGATGTAATGCTTGATAGAGAACCATTCCAACCTCCTGATTTTCTTTATCATGGATCTAGCCCTGCTATGAAGGATACCATTATAACGGAGGGACTCAAGCCCATGAGAAGAACATATGTTCATCTCAGCAAAACTAAAGAGGAGGCTTTTTTAGTCGGTCGGAGAAAATCCAAAAATCCGATCATTTTTACCGTGAAAGCAAAAGAAGCTTACCTGAGGGGGATGAAGTTCTATGATATGGGTGTGGTGGTTCTAACAGAGGCGCTTCCAGCGGAGTTTATCCAACTTCCGACAAATTAATAAGGTGACCAGACTAAAGGAGAAGATCTAAACATGGATAGGAAAAAATCTCCTGTGGCAAAAGCAACAAATCCTATCTGTCCTGGGGAAAAGATAAACTTAAAAGGGCTATGGATAGAAGACTTCGAAAAGCTGTTAGGGGATCTGGGAGAGAAAAGATATAAAGCCCGTCAACTGGCTTCATGGATTTATGCAAAGGGAGCCACCGATTTTGCCCAGATGACCGAGCTTTCCAAAGACCTACGGGAAAAGCTCAGCCAGATAGCATTCATTGATAGCATCAAGCTAACCAAGAGGCAGGTTTCACAGAAAGATCTATCCGAGAAATTTCTTTTTGAACTATCAGATGGTGAGAAGATAGAAACGGTTTTAATGTGGGAGGGGAAGCGGGTAACCATATGTCTTTCCACTCAGGTGGGATGTCAACTTGGTTGCACGTTTTGCGCCACCGGGAAGATGGGTTTTAAGAGGAATTTGACTGCTGGCGAGATCGTTGATCAGATTATTGCACTACAAGATCGCCACATCACCCATGTGGTGTTAATGGGAATGGGAGAGCCTCTTCTAAATTATGACCATACCCTCAAGGCACTAAAAATTATGAACAATGAAATGGGGTTCTCTTTTGCCGCCAAGCGAATAACTTTATCTACCGTCGGTATTCCTCCTATGATCGAAAAGCTGACTGAGGAAAAATTAAAAATCAAATTAGCCATCTCTTTGAACGCTCCAACAGACGCGAAAAGAGACAAGCTCATGCCCATCAATAAAAAACATCCTTTAAAAAAACTGCTTGATGCGGTAAAATATTTTATTAAAAAGACAAAAAGCGGGGTTACCTTTGAGTATGTCCTGATAGACGATGTTAATGATTCTGAAAAGGACGCCCAGGAATTATCGAAGCTGGTTCGAGGCATCCGGTGTAAGATCAATCTGATTCCTTATAATCCAGTTCCAGATTTGCCTTTTCAGAGACCCTCTGAGGAAAAAGTATTAGCCTTCAGGGATTATCTTTACCCTCGCTGTCCTGCAGTCACTTTAAGATTAAGTAAGGGTGAGGATATTCTCGCCGCCTGCGGACAACTGCAAACCTCATCTTGAGCTATATTCAGGGAATCCGTTGCATCGGGGTACCCTACCCCGATGCAAACTTAGTCAACGGCGGTGGGTTCGGACAAAAAAAATCAGTCGGATAGTCCCGCCGAAGGCTGAACATATCCAACCTACAAAACAAACCTCTCCCCCTTTTTCCCCCTCTTCACTACGTGGAGAGTGGGTTAGGGGGTGAGGTCAAAACACGTATATGGTTAGAGAAGATCCAGCCTTTTTTGCCTCTATATGCTTCCACCCGATAATTGCCTGGCTGGTGAGTAGAATATTCTAAAGTCCCCACCTTTTCCTCTTTAATAATGTTACCATCACAGAGAAGCCTGATCTTACATTTTCGTGGAGTGTGAACGAAAAAAGAAATCTTTTCGGATGAAGAGATACTATCCCCTATACCGACAAGTTGATTTCTGCTTTCTGCATGAAATAAAAACCCTTTGGCATCCCCCCGGCGATAATTGGAAATGAAAAGATGACACCCTCTTATGGCATCGATCACCTGTCTTTTGGCCGTCTGATTATCCACAGATAACGGCTCTTTTGTGGTCAGATGCACCCTCAGGGATTGAAATTGAACTTTATAGGGGAAGATTACAAATGT
>CAYOFL010000065.1:0-16416 GCA_964403165.1 uncultured Ignavibacteria bacterium | reverse complement strand
AATGGGCTGATGATTATGAATGGCGAAAGCGAATTTGATCTTTTTCATAAAAGCTTCCGATGAATAATTTGCCCCCCTCACTTTTTAAGGGAGGGTAAAAAATTAGGTGAACTTGTCAATTCACAATTATCTTTGGTCTTCGAAAAAGCTAAAGAAGCTGTTGAAAAAGTGAGAGATAATTGTCGTAGGGACAGCCCTTGTGGCTGTCCTTTTTATGGTTAGGACAGGGACAAGCCCTGTCCCTACATTTAAGAACACTGCAACTAAGCGACCCGAAATTTACTTTTTCAGAGATTATTTCATTTATTCTCTTGGTAAATTATCTTTCTTAAGCAAACCTACCCTTTCCTGTTCCCCCAATTCTATTCACATTCTGGAAAGCCAACAAACCCAAGTTAAAAGATGCTGATCTTTAAGTATTTCTTGGGATGTCTCTTTATGTCCTGTATTAATGAATCGACATCCTGGGTGGTTTTCTTGATCTGCTCATACAGGGTGGTATCATTAACCAGCCGTCCTAAAGTTCCCTCTCCGCCCTCTATTTTGAAGCTCAGATTCTTCAGGGAGATGGAAAGAGAATCTAAAGTTGTAGTTATGTTCTCCAGCTTTTTCGAGGCGGAGCTGAAATTGTCCACAGTGCTTTGGAGTTTGCCTTTATTTTCTGTCACCATTTTTTTAAGCTCAGAGGATGTATAGGACAAATCCTTAAGTGTCTGATCGAATCTCTTTTGGTTTCGATCCAGAAGAGCGTTTGTCTTCTGGGTGATCTCCTTTAAATTTTTGATGGTTCCAATCAGCGCATCCTGAGAAGATGGGGTTCCTACCACCGCCTCTAAGTGTCCTGTCAGTCTTCTGACCTGGTTGATCATCTCTCCCATCTTGCCCATCACCTCCGGAATGCCGGTGTCGTAATGTCCCCGAATGGGCTGGGAAAGATCTAAGAGGGTATCTGAATGACCGGTCTTAACGGCGATGAATCTTTCCCCCATCAAGCCCACGTTCATTATGGTAAAGTTAGCATCCTTTTTTAAAATCACATCCGTGGTTAAATTGCAGGTGACTAAAACATCCCCCTGATATAGTTTTATCCTCTCCACCTTTCCCTTGGGCACGCCGGAGACACACACCGGATCTCCCACCTCCAATGAACCCACGTTGGGGAAGATGACTGAGTATCTATATCGGGTCTGATCAAACCTGATTCCCTTAACCCAGATAAGTCCGAAGATGAGGATGGCGCAGGACAGAAGCACCACTACACCCACCCTTAGTTCCGTGGTCTTACCTCTCATTTTGATCCTTGGTTAGATTAGACGTTGAGTCAAGCTCTAAAACCTACAGCCTCAATTTGCCAAATAATGAGGATAGGTTATGTTTTTCCGCTAAGGGCACGTCCCGGCATTCACATTTGATGCCGGCTGAAATTATTCTTTTAAAGGCAGATATCTCCTCTTGGGACAAAAACAGGTAGGGCAAGATCTTCTTTCGTTCTGCTTTAGAATGAACTCCACCCACATTAACTGAATTGATCTTTATCCCTTTTTCCACCATTTTTAAAATATCAAAAGGGGAATCCACTAAAACGACAGCTCTTTTTCCTTCAAATCCGTTTTGCAAAATTTTTGCCACACCCTCATCCACCGAGAGGATGGCGGCTTTCATCTCCGGGGGAACGCAAGCTAAATACAGCTCTCTTTCCCACCGATTTTGTGCCACCTGATCGTTGATTAGCGCAATCAGGTCAATTTTCAAGCTGTTGCCCCAGCCCACCACCACCTGTCCGTGAATCAATCTTTCGTCTACTCTATATAATAGGATCGGCATTAAGTTTCGGTTCTTATCCCTTTCTCCCCCTCTTGTTTGACCTGAAAAACCAACTGGTTTAAGGAGAGGGATGCTCTTAAGGCAAAGAATTTGACCAGCATGGGCAAATTCACTCCGGTAATCACGGCGATTTCAGGTTTTTTCCCGGAAACTGTTGCTGCCACCTTTTTGGCAGTCTGCCAGCAACTTGTTCCGAACATGTCTACGAAGATTACCACTCCATCAACAAAAATCTTCTGATTGATCTTTTTCTGTAAAGCCGATAACAACTCCTCTTTTCCCAATTCGGCATTGGATATGACCGAAAGCCCTTCCTGTTTTCCCATTATTCCTTCTAAGGTGTCTTTCAACCCAAAACAGAGATCTCCATGAGTTAAGATTACACAGCCGATCATAGAAACGTCCCTTTTTGCCCCTGCCTTCGATTTATGATCGATTAGTCGGCAGAAGGGAGGGAAAAACCAGCATGCCCTCACTTGAAAGCTACTCGAAGTCGCTTTCTAAAAAGTCGCCCACCACCTTTCTCCGATAGATCTCATCGGAGTGTCTTCTGGAGAACTCTTTAGCGCTGTCATGTCCATAAATCTTCAGCATGTGATTCATGGCGATCACTTCGGAGATGACAGTGATGTCTTTTCCTGGAGAGACCGGTATGGTCACGGCAGGGATCTCTACACCCAGGATGGTGGTATATTGGCTCTCTATGCCCAACCTTTCAAACTCGATCTGATCATCCCAGTGCACTAAATTGACCTGCGCCTCTATTCTTTTCTGCATCCGGATGGCACGGATGCCGAACAGTTTCTCTATATCTATGATTCCGATGCCTCGCACCTCCATATGGTGTCGGAGAAGTTCACTTCCAGTTCCTACCAGAATCTGCGGCGCCTTTCGAATGATCTTCACCATATCATCTGCCACCAGGCGATGTCCCCTCTCCACCAGATCTAAGGCGCACTCGCTTTTTCCCACACCGCTTTTGCCGGTATACAGAAGTCCCACTCCATAAACACATACCAGGGTTCCATGGATGGTGGTGTGGGGAGCGAACAGGTTGTCCAGATATACGCTCAGGCGAGTGATGAAATCAACCGTAGAGAGCCTGGTGGAAAAAACCGGCACACCTTTCTGATTGGCAGTCTCCAAAAGCTCCGGAGGAGGGGTGAGTCCTTTGGTGATTATCACACAGGGTAGATCGAACTTAAAGATGTTCTCCACCGCCCTTCTTCGTCCCAATTCGTCACTCCCAGATAGAAAGGATATCTCGGTCTCCCCCAGAACCTGAGTGCGCTGGCTGGCGAACCTCTCCACAAATCCAGCTAAAGCCAAGCCCGGACGATGAATCTCATTGTTGGGGATTCTTTTCTTTAATCCATTTTCGCCGGTCAACAGGGTAAGTTCCAAAACATTCTTTCTCTCCCGGTACATCTTTTCTACCGTAATGATCTCCAAGTAAAGACACTCCTTTCCTGCTCTGGACAGCTTACCTATCTTTTCAGCCGCATGAGTTTTTTGTCTTTTCTAAGTTACGCTCAAATCTCCTCCATCTCTTCGCTCTCATAAGACGTTTCTGCTTCACTAGTTGGGGGCAAGGTTTTTTGAGCTTTCCTGGCTTTCTTATCTGTAAGCTTCCCCTTATATCTTTTAAGCTGACCCTCCATCTTACCTATCACCTTTTCCACAGAATCATACATATCAAATGATCTGTGCTTACTGGTCAGAACCGTGCCGTAGACCTTTACCTTCAACTCCGCAGTCGTTCTCGATTTTTCCATATCCAGAATCAAGTGGGAATCGATGATGTGATTGAAATACTTTTCTAACTTTTCAATGTGCTTCTCTGTAAAGTGTTTTAAATCGTCAGTTAAATCAAAATGACGAGCGGTGGTTCTGATCTGCATGGGATGCTCCTTTCAGTTTTTTATACTGAGAAAAAGTCCGCCGGTTTAAAAACTAACACGCTGGTTGATTGCTTTAAAAAAATTGGCGTGGTTTGCCTCCTTCTTGAGTCTGTTTTTCTGAGTAATTGGAAACAGAAGGGAATGATCGCATGGGTTCGAGAAGAAAATCCATTTTTCTCAAAAAAGTTTTAAAAAAATAAAGAGGTAAAAAATCCGCCATCTTGTTAGGAAAAAAGGGATCTTTAAGTTGAATCTGTCGGGGGGGCACTGGCGGTCTTCCCGGCAGAATCGTTCGTCTCCACCTGGACAATCCTTTTGCGGAAGCGAGCCGGCATGATCTTAAGCTCCTCCCTGTATTTGCTGACCGTCCGGCGGGCCATGTTTATTCCTTCTTCCTTAAGATGTGCATGGAGCTGTTGATCAGACAAGGGAGTGGCAGTATCCTCCTTTTTGATAAGATCGGAAATAAGCTGTTTCACGTGCCGCTTGGAAAGCTCCTCTCCATTTACCTGTGGGACTCCGGTATTGAAGAAGTATTTGATTCCGAAAATCCCCTGCGGAGTCTGAACGTATTTGCTATTGGCTACCCGGGAGATGGTGGCTACATTCATTCCAACTCTCTCCGCGATGGCCTCCATGGTGAGGGGTTTTAGATGAGAGGAGCCGTGTTCAAAGAATTCCCTCTGCTCCTCCACGATCTTCTCCATCACCTTGATCATGGTGGAACGCCTTTGATTTATGGCATTCAGAAGCCAGCGAGCCTTCTCCAGTTTCCCCACCAGGTAGGTTTTGGTCTCCCCAGGTTGAAGGGAACCTTTCTTCAGAAGTTCCCGGTAGGCATGGTTGATCCTTAAATGGGGAACGTTTTTATCATTGTGGAACACTACAAATTCATCCCCAATCTTCTCCACGATCAAATCCGGCACCACCGGGGTCGCCGGGCGGGTGAATCTCCCCATAGCCGGTCTGGGATTTAACGTCTTTATGAAGTTCATGGCCGCCTGGACCTCTTCAAAGTTTACCCCCAGAGTCTTGGACAATTGGGCAAAGCTTTTCTTCTCTAAGTCGCTTAAATGATCTTTGACAATACGGTAAGCTAAACTCTCCTCAAATCCTTTCTCCTTAAGCTGAATCAAGAGAGACTCTCTTAAGCCTCGAGCTCCTACTCCGGTAGGATCAAAGGTCTGAATAAGAGAGAGTATCTTGGCGATCTTCTCCGGTGAAGAGTCTAAGGCACTGGCTATCTCCTCTTCCGAGCATACAAGATAACCACTCTCGTCTATGTTCCCGATTATATACTCTCCGATCTCGGTTTCCTCTTTGCTCAGTCGGCTCAGGTGAAGTTGATCCATAAGATGGTCATTCAGAGTCTTTTCCGAAATCGGGGTCTTTTCAAGTCTTTCCTCCCCGTGCTCCTTTTCCTGTCTGAAATTGAACCCCCCTTCATCTCTCAGGTAGTCCTCCCAGTTGATCTTATCCAGTTCAGGGTCAGATGAGTTCTCTCCCTCACCCTCAGAGGTGCTCGAAATCTCTTCCTGTTCTTCTGTGGCCTCTGTTTCCTCCAGAAGGGGATTGGTGGAGAGCTCGTGGCGTATCAGTTGTTCCAATTTCAAGAGAGGCATCTGCAGAAGCTTCAGCGACTGAATAAGCTGCGGAGCCAGCTTCATCTGTAGCTTCATTTGCATTTCCAGCTTCATAATCGCCTCATCTGAACTTAAGTTCGCTCACCGTAAAAAGTTTATATCAGTCTTTTTTTGTTTTCTGAATTCATCTTCCCTAAATCGGGCTCACACACTTAAGATAAGCCCAAACTGCCTTTTTCAAAGCCTTTTTTAGATATATCGGGAACAAGTAAGTTTTAGTTTAACTTAAACTTCTCCCCCAAGTAAATTTTCCTTGCCTCCGGGTCAGATGCCAGAAACTCGGCGTTTCCGGATTTTAAGATCTCACCATCGCACATTATATAAGCTCGATCAGTGATGGAGAGGGTCTCCCTCACGTTGTGATCGGTGATGAGTATCCCTAAGTTTTTTTCCTTCAAACGGTATATGATCTTTTGAATGTCCTCCACCGCTATGGGATCGATTCCGGAGAATGGTTCATCCAAAAGCATGAATTTGGGCTGGGTTGCCAATGCCCGGGTTATCTCCACCCGCCTCCTTTCACCGCCGGAAAGGGTGTAAGCTTTGTTTTTTGCCAGATAGGATATATCCAACTCCTTTAAAAGGAACTCCAATCTTTCATCTCTTTCCCTTTTGGAAATCTTCTGCATCTGGAGGATTGCCATAATGTTTTGTTCCACACTTAATTTACGAAAGATAGAAGGTTCCTGAGAGAGGTATCCGATTCCCCGACGAGCTCTTTCATACATGGGAAGATGGGTTATTTCTTCATGATCCAAAAGAATCTTGCCAGCCTCCGGCTTGATGAAGCCTATGATCATATAGAAGGTGGTGGTCTTTCCTGCTCCATTGGGACCCAAAAGCCCCACTATCTCTCCCTGCTTTACCTGAATGGAGGCATTATTCACCACCCTCCTTTTTTTGTAAATCTTTACTAAATTCTCTGACCTTAATGTTAGCGAATGTTCGTTCATCTATTTCTTTTTTTGTGATCTTTTACGAAAGATCACCCTTTCAGTTCGCTGAGAATTAAATAAATCTTTATCTTAGAAAATCACAGGCTATCCTTTAAATCCTCTTCTGGCAACTCCTTTATCTCCCCCCTCACTCTTTCTTTGATCACGAAATGTTTAAGCTCCTGATCTGCTTCCAGTCCATATCCGGTGATCACATCTTTGTCTTTGGTGATGGTGACGAAATCATCGGTGACGATTCTGGCACTTTCTGGGTCCCATCTTAAGCTCTGGGTCTTAAGCTTTACTCCCTCATCGGTGGTCACCACCACGTTGCCCAAAGCTTCAAATTCTCGTTTTCTCTCCTGAATCACCCCGCTGTCTGCCACCAGAACGGAAGTATGATTTCCCTCTTTATCATAAAAATCGACGTGCACCTTTCTGGCTTTTTTCAAATCGAGCTTCTCATACACCGCCACATATTCAGCGAAGATTGTGGCTGATCTTATTCCCTCCTGGCTGAAGGTGATGGTGGAATTCTCCATTATTTGATCGGGAACATCCACAGGAAGAGCCGGAGCATTGGATTCGTCCCTGCCACAGGCACAGGTTAAAAGTATGATCAAAACAACTATATGTATAAATAGATTTTTCTTCATAAGCTTTTCTGATCTCAAGATACAAAAACATTTTCACTCGTCAAGAGATTTCGATATAAGTTTTTTTGGTCAGGCTGATGGTCACCAACTATTTAATTTGACAAATTCGCTTTGGAGTGCGGAAGCGAAGTCGAAGATCCCGCTTCGCGGGGCTTCCGCAGCGTCCCGCCAAAGGCGGGGCGCACTCCTTTTCTTACTCTCCCAGACGGGTCTCCGTTTTCCGAATCGCCAAGATAATTAGTTGATAACCATAAGCCTGACACTCCAGCAAACCTGGTTAAATTTGACTTTTCTTTCAAGGCTGGCACAAGAAAAAAGAGTACAAACACAAGAATTGCTTGACAATCGAGTAAAAAAACATATATTCAAAATAGGGTAAGCGCTTGAAAGGGGAAAGGCTATAGCTTTTTGCTTCAATTTTTTACTTTTTTCCATTTAATTTTTGTCACCGCGTTTTCAAATGAGAAAAGATTGGTCTCAATCCTGTCAAGTGAACGACTAAAAACGATAGTTAAATCTTGAGTCCGATCAAAATAGGACGATACAGCTTCTAAGCAAAGGAGTAACAGAGATGAGTTCAAAAAGTGCGGCTTTTGGTCTGATCCTTTGTTTTTGTCTTCTTTCTCTCAACTCTGTGCCGGCACAAAGCTTCAATTCTAAACTTGATGGATCAGAATTGCAAGCTTATTATCAATCCAATACTTACAAATCTGCACTAACTCCCAAGGGCGATACTGCTGACGTGGTGATGGAGTATACTATCGCTTATCCGGGAAGCAAGGATTTTCTGGTAACGGTCCTTTTGAAAACCCCGAAAGCCATAGCCGGCTTCGATTTCGAAATCATCATTACTCCGCCGGATTTTGCTGACTTTTCCACTGTGCGGATATACGTTGACAGCATGGACACCTGTCCAGCACCAGAGGATACCTGCTGGTATCTTTTTCCCATAAGAGAGTGCTTGATTGAACCCGGTCCCTGGATAGAGGACTGGACTTTCCTTGAGGCTCACGGGGCACCCCAGGATACCACCCAGATGATGTGTGATATGGTCTGGATACTTGGATTAGCCTTCACAGGACCTCCTATTCCTATTCAGCACAATTTTGTCCCTCGGTTTGAGCTTGGTGTGGACGTCTCATGTGTCCCTGACTCCCTGACTAATAGAACCGTAACGTTTAATATGACCGGACACCTCTCTGATCCATATGGACAGTTGGTGCCTTTCCGGATTCATCCCGGCGAGTTGACAATCTGGTGGAGCGTTCCCGGAGATGCAAGCAATGACAGTCTGGTAAATCTGGGGGATATCGTTTTTCTTGTCAACTATCTATATAAAAACGGTCCTGATCCGTGTGTGATGGAGGCGGCAGATCCAAATGCTGACTGCCAGGTGGATTTAGGAGACGTAGTCTATCTTCTCAATTTCCTTTTCCGGGAAGGTCCTGCGCCCCAACCCGGATGTGTTCATTGAAAATCCCGCCAGAGGCGGTGATTGAAGTGCGGTTTTTGAGTTTTCCTCACCTTTCCCCGAAAGAAATTGCTTTCTCTTATGAAACGTAAAGTTTATGTTGTGTCAGGACCTCAGTCCTGACGCCTTTAAAAGAGTCAGTCACCAGGATTCCGCCCCTCGGTTTTACTCGGGTGGTGAGCCTGTCGAACCACCAGAGGTGGAAGAGGAAAGCCTCTGACGCAACTATAAGTTTTGTATTTTTTGAAGACCGCGTAGCCCCGCCTTTGGCGGGGCGCTGCGGAAACTTCGCTTCCGCACTCCAAAGCGAATTTGTCAAATTAAATAGTTGGTGACCATAAGGCTTGCCTACGCATTCGGGCAGGAAATGTTTTGCCCCTGCGTCGCTTTGAGAAAAAATCAGAGAGTTTGAAAAGTTTTTGGATCTTCTCCAAAAGAGTTGCTAATGCTTGGGCTTATATTATCTCACCAAAAAAAATTACAGGCTTTCTTTTACCTCTCCCCCTTTCCCTGACGGATCTCCGTGTTCCCCCTCTCCATTTTATGGAGAGGGGTTCACCCTGAAGGATTCACCCTGAAGGGGATAGGGGGTGAGGTCTTCAAATCTCTACTCAATTAAGTCATTAAGGGTATTTTTCTTATGAAGAATTCCAGCAACTAAAGTGGAAGAGAACCAAGTTTTTTTGTTGACAAACCAAAGCGATACATTATATTAGGTTTGTAAGTCCAACAATCATTACAAAAAGATCCGCGTTAGTTTCTTTTTTGCGAAGAGGTGTCTAAATACGCTTAGAAAATAGACCTATACAGGAAACTTATTAATCCGGAGATTTTGAAATGAGACGGAATCTATTGATTTTCGCCTGGCTGGTTTTGGGCGTATTGTTTTTCTGCATCCAAAGCTGGGCGGTATGCCCCGAGGATCCTAATGATAACGGGGAATGCGATACCCTGCATGTGGAAATTTACCCTCCGGACCAAGTACCCGATGGTTTCCCAACATTTGCCCGTTTTCCCATCTATGTGACCCATGATGTTCCGGATCCTTATATAGACTCCATTGCAGGTTTTATTCTGCCGCTGTGCTATACCCATAGCAACACATCCAGGTATTGCAGTTTGAGTGGCTATTGGAACAACACTGACCTGTATCCTTTCCCCAGCGCTGAGCGAAGCATCTTCCGTCACTTCATTGAGGGGGAGGATACTCTTATCCACAACTGGATGATGGATCTATCCCAGCAGGCTATGGGTCTTGAGTGGGATACCAGGATTCTGGACCTGAATGGCACTTCTACGATGTGGTTTAGCCTGGTTCCAACTGGCGCCCAAGACCAGAGATTTGGTGAAGGAAGCAGGGTTCTTCTGGCAACCATGACCTTCAAACTGGAAGATACCATGACAATTTGTGTTGACACCTGCTTCTGGCCACCAGCCTGCCGTTTTTCTTTCGCCAGATCAGATGCCGTGACTTACATCCCCAGACACTTCATGCCGGTATGCGAGTATGTAGGTTGGCAGTGGCCACCTCCCGTATGGTTCACGGGGTGTCCTTGGAACGAGACCCACAACACGAACGGAATGTTTACCAGCGAGGAGTTCGAGGTAGAGGCTTCTGAGGGGGTTATTATTTCAGTCGCCGCAGATTTTGCTGGTGAAGGAGTGGACAACGTAGGGCTGTCCAACGTGATTGGTCTTTACACTCCATTTGTGACTGGGAACGTGGTTTACGAGGTAACCGATCACTGTCAGAATGGTGGCACCATTACCATCACCGCCTGGGATGATCTTGGACAGACGGGTGATTGTGATTTTGACGTTATCCTTTCCAGCACTCCTCCGACCCTGAATCTGCCGGATACCTGGTTTGCCCTTGCCGAGTATACAATGGGATTGCAGGTGTCTGCTGATGATCCGGATAACGATTCGGTGGTGTCAATTGTATTAGACGCACTATGGTATGAGCCGGATTCTCTGCAACCTCCCACCAATCCCCCTTACTACGATGGTGGAAATCCGGGGCTTTTCACCTGGGTGCCGACTGAGGCTGACACCGGAACCTGGATCTGCTCATTTTCAGCTACCGATATTTGTGGTGCGGTGGGTACTCACCAGATGACGATTCGGGTAGACACCCTGTTTTGCGGAGATTGCAACAGTGATCAATATCTCGATCTGGGTGATTTGGTCTTTCTTATAGGCTATCTATACAAGGGAAGCTCAGCTCCAGAACCACTATGTAAGGGGGATGCCAATTGTGATGGTGTGGTGGATATCGGCGATCTAGTTTATCTGATCAACTATTTGTTTAAATTTGGTCCGGCACCTTGCTTTGACTGTTGTCCTTAACGCTGTTCATGTTGTGTCAGGACCTCAGTCCTGACACCTTTTAGAGCGTCAGTCACCAGGATTCCCCGTACGGGGAAGAGTGGAGCTCCTGACGCAACTATAAAGAAACCAGACTGACCTGATTGATTACCATGCCTGATTAATTTCATCCCAACCCAACCAGTGAGTTGTCCCACTACCAGATTATTGGTGGTGGGACATTTTTTTATTTGCTTGAAGGCAAAATTTGTGTATTTTTTACTACAATGAGAATAAGTGAAGTGTAAAGCTTCAACCCAACTTCATTAAGTTCTTTTGAATAGATATGAAGCTTTGCATTCTTTGACATAAAATGAGGAGGTGGCTTTGGAAAACATCACCAAGATCCTTTTTGATCTTTTGATAATGTTTGCTGCGGCCAAGATCATGGTGGAGATCTTCGAGAGGATCAAACAGCCGGCGGTGGTAGGGGAGATTTTAGCGGGGATGCTTTTGGGGCCCTATATCTTTGGTTTGATCCATCCCTCCAATGTGGAAACGTTTCACGTTTATAAGGTTTTGGCGGAGATCGGGGTAATCATACTTTTGTTTAGCATCGGACTGCATATCAGGGTGGACGACATACTGAAGGTAGGACGGACTTCATCCATGGTGGGTGTTCTGGGCATAATTTTGCCTTTCTTCTTTGGATATCTTTATACCCTCACCATGGAACACAACACAGTTGAAGCCATGTTTATCGGAGCGGCTATGGTGGCTACCTCTGTGGGGATAACTGCCCGGGTGTTTGCTGATTTAGGAATTTTAGACTCCCGGGTGGCTAAGGTGATACTGGGAGCGGCAGTGATCGACGACATATTAGGGCTTCTGGTTCTGGCGGTGGTTACCGGGGTGGGCAGGGGAGCCATCTCCTATGTGAAGATAACATTGATTACCTTAGAAGCGGCAGGATTTATCTTCTTCCTTATTATATTAGGAAAGAGGTTGATTTATCGGGTGGCTCCCACCCTGAATTTTTTCAAAAGCAAAAATGCCCCCTTTGCCTTGGCCCTTCTCTTCTGCCTGGGTCTTTCTGCGGTGGCAAGCTATATCGATTTAGCCGCCATCATTGGTGCTTTCATGGCAGGGATGGTGCTGGCTGAGCTGAATGTGGAATTCCGTCTTTCTGCAAAATTTGAATCCCTATACGACTTTTTTGTTCCCTTCTTCTTCGTGGTGATGGGAACCCAGGTAGATTTGTCTGTCTTTACCAAGTTAAATCTCATCGGAGCGGCTCTGGTTCTTACCCTTTTTGCCATTTTAGGCAAGCTTTTGGGATGCGGATTGGGAGCTTTTGGTTTGGGCTGGAAGGAGGCTTCGGTGGTGGGGGTGGGGATGGTGCCGCGGGGAGAGGTGGGAATGATCATCGCATCCATCGGATTGGGCATGGGGGTCATCTCCACCGACCTCTATTCTGTTGTGATCTTCATGGTGATCGCCACCACCCTTTTGACCCCTCCGGTTCTGGCAAAGATGGTCTCCAAGAAGTTTGTGAAGAAAAAGGAAGAGGAGAAAGTAGAAGAACTACCTGTGGATCTATAGCAATTTTCATATGTTTGATATCCTCCACAAATTATCTGCGAAGATTTCGAAGGAGAATTTAGGTCTATATCTTTCTTTGGTTGTCATAGTTTTAGTATTCCTTACCGGATTCTTTGATTCGATCTCGAAATCGTGGACCTGCGATGATGCTTTCATTTCTTTTAGGTATGCCAAAAACTTAGTCGAGGGCAAAGGACTGGTCTATAACTTAGGTGAGAGAGTTGAGGGCTACACAAATTTCTTATGGACCATGCTAATAGCTGGTGGGATGAAACTTGGTGTCGATCCCATAAAGCTTACCAAAGCTTTAGGAATAATTAGTTTTGCCCTGATCATCTTTACGTTTGTCTGTATTAGTTGGCGTCTTTTTGCGGCTCAGAATCCCTTTAGAGTTTTCATTCCATTGACTGCTTTATGTTTGTTAATCCATCATGATTTCAAACTATTTGCAACCGGGGGCTTGGAAACTTCATTTTTCACATTTCTTATAACTATAGGATTTGGAGGTTTAATCTTTTCTGAGAACAAATACAGTTTCCTTTTAACCGGATTCATATTCGTTTTAGCCATGATGACCCGACCGGATGGCATCATATTTTACGTTCTCTCTGTCATCTTTTTGATTCTGACCGCATCAACCACGCCCAAAAGAGTCTTATACTTCTTAACTCCCCTAATTATCGTTTACATACCATATTGGGTCCTTCGATTTCTATATTATCACCATCCCTTTCCCAATACTTATTATGCCAGATCTGCATATTTGCCCTGGTGGGGTCAGGGACTAAAATACTGGATCCTTTATTTCAAAGCGTATTATGTTCTTTTGTTGCTGCCGGTATTTGGTGTGATTTCTATGGTCAAGACTAAGATCAACTTAAAAAGATTAACAAAATTTCCGCTTCGCTTTAACCCAATCCAAAATTCTGTATTCTTAAGCGTTCTATTTTTACTTGTCTATTCTGTTTACGTCGTTCGAATCGGTGGCGATTTTATGTTTGCGCGGTTTTTCATACCGATAACTCCCTTTTTATATTTTTTGATTGAGGTCTTTGCTATGAGGATATTGGATAAAAAATACTTAATTCCCCTGACGGTCATAGTATGCCTGACCACTCACTTTTACTGGTACCCCAGTGAGATCAGAGCGCTATCAAATAACATAGTTGACGAAAGGCACTTTTATCCTGATTCGATGATAGAAGAAGCAAAACTGAAAGGGGAGATTTTAAGAGGATATTTAAGCGATACAGATGCGAAGGTATTAATATACGGTTCTCAGGCAATGTTGGCATATTATGCCGAATTTCCAACAGTCATAGAGGGGCATAACGGGTTGACCGACGAGTATATTGCACATTTGCCTGTTAACGAACGCAGAAGACCCGGTCATGAAAAAACGGCTCCACAGGAGTATCTTCTTAGAAGAGGGATAAATTTTTTATTTGATTTCGGATTATGGAAAACTCCTCCCTCAGGCGAGCTTAGAGAGATCTATTTTGATGATATCAGAGCAACCATTATTGTTTACAACCGCAATTTAATGAGAAGATTAAAAATCTACCCAGAGGTCTCATTTTCGGATTTTGAACGCTTTCTGGATGAATATATCGAGAATCAGTCGTCGTCTTCTCGGTCTGGTATTCTTTCGGATTACAAATTTTTCAAACAGTACTATTTTAATCATAACCCGGATTCGATTCGACAGAAGGTTTTTCTCAATATGTTTAACAATGAATAAGACGAAACCACGATTGAAAGAAGGTTTCAGATGCGCCCACTAAGAGAGTATCCATATCAGTCGTCAGCGTTTAATCTTCAAAGAATGAAAAAATCTTGTAAGTTTTCCAATTATCTTTTAACTTGCTGAAGGCGGACTTAGGAAATCAAATTCCGCATCCTAAAAGAAACTAAGATTTGTAATGACCCAATACACAAAAGACGCTCAAGATTATTTTATATAATATGGTTTAAGGTGAATTTAATTTCAACTCAAATTAAGGCACAGGTTCTTAGGAGTTTTCCCAAAGATTAAGTAATTTTACCCAATCAAATGATTTCTCAAAGGACTTTGGTTTGGATTTAGAAGAAAAGTTTAAAATGGTATTGATGATTCTGGTGGCGGTAGTCGTCTTTGGAACCGTAGGTTACACCATCATAGAGAGATGGTCTATACTGGATGCTCTGTATATGACTTTGATCACCCTCTCCACAGTTGGATTTGGAGAGGTATATGTCCTTTCGCCTCCCGGAAAGATATTCACCATAATCCTGGTGGTGGTGGGAGTAGTGGGGGTGGCTTATACTCTAAGCGTGGTAGGACAGATGGTAGTGGAAGGAGAACTAAAAAAGCTTTTAGGGAGAAAAAAGATGGAAAAAGGTTTGAAGGATTTGATGAATCATTATATCGTATGCGGATTCGGCGGGGTAGGAAGAAGGATCGCTCAGGAATTATCCGCCCGCAAAGTTCCCTTTGTGATTATCGACAGCGATCCTCACAGAATTGAGCAGGCAGAGAAGGACGGCTTCCTTTTTATTCATGGGGACTCGACCGCTGATCAGACACTACTTGATGCAGGGATAGAAAGGGCTAAAGCTCTAATAACTGCAGTTGCCAACGAGGCGGATGGGGTGTTCATTGTTCTTTCCGCCCGACAGCTCAACCCGCAACTTTTCATCACTGCCCGGGCAGAATCGGAGGGGGGTAAAAAGAAACTTCTGCGAGCTGGCGCCAACAAGGTGATCTCGCCTTACAAGATTGGCGCAATAAGGATGGCTCTGGCTACCTTGAGACCCAATCTGGTTGATTTTATGAAGGTGGTCACCTTTGACCGGGATACCGGATTGACCATTGAGGAGATCGAGATGAAGCCGGGCACACCTCTGGTCGGATCCACCCTTAAGGATTGCCCCATACGCAAGGAATTCGGGATCATGGTGGTAGGCATAAAGAAGATAGGCAAAGATGTCTTTTTGAATCCCTCACCCGAGACCAAGATCGAAGTTGGAGATATCCTGATCGTGATCGGAGAGAAGGAGGGCTTGGAGAGATTAGAGGAGCTGACCGGCGGCTGAGGAAATCTAAAAAGAGTGGAATGGATGGGGCCGGGGCTAAAGGGTTTGTTGAAAAAGCTATATTTTGGGGCGGGATAAATTCCCGCCCCCTATGAGAGACAACTACCTATCATCCATAGGGCAGGGTTCACCCTGAAGGGATTTCCCTCGATCCTGAGATATTCGGGATCGAAGGACACCCTGAAGGGTTTAACCCCCCTGCCCCATCACGATTTTCGCGTAGCTGAGCCTTTACGGCTCCGCCCAGAGGCATAAAGCCTCTGCTACGCGTTTTTTGTATTCTGTAGGTCGAATATGCCTGCCAGCCATGGGTCGAAGACCTATTCGACATATTTGCCATTACCAAATTTATTTATAATCAGGCAAAAAACTTTTGAACTTTTTGGTTGTGGGCAACGTAGAGTTCTGAAAATCGTTCTGCCCTCAAGAAGGCTTTTAAGCCATCCAGAGGGCTAAAGAAATTAGGTCGCTTTGCCGATAATGAGGATGTGTTTTTAACGGGAGAAATCTGTCAAGTAAGTAGTGTTTTTTTTTAGGATAAATAAAATCATGAAAAATCCCAAATTCATCGGAATGAGAAAACGTCCCCGCTTCTCCTCAGATGCCCAGCACACCAGAGGGTGGCGTCCGCAGGAGTTTGAGACAGGACTGCCCATGCTGGTTTTTTAATAGTGTTATGACTTCCTACCAATTCTTGAGAATATGACAAAGATTTTTTTCATTTGAGTGGTTATACCAAAAAGATAAAGGCGGAGAATTTCTGTTTGGAAAAGAGTTAAAATTTTTTAGAGATTGTGCCTAACTTTAAATTTTTCAAATTCTTAAAATTTTTCTTGACAAAGATTTGAGGGGTGTTTATATTTGAGACCAATTTGGCAACTTGGGCTTGTTCTTATGTTTAGTTTTTGAACATGGTAGTTTGATTTACTTTAGGGCAGGCTGGTAAATTGGATTTTTTCCTTCAGGTTTCATACAGCCGGTGTCGGGATGAACCCTAAAGAA
>CAYOFL010000064.1:0-16811 GCA_964403165.1 uncultured Ignavibacteria bacterium | reverse complement strand
TGAGAGGAAATGAGGTTATAATTCCCAGAGGCGATACCAGATTCCGGGAAGGGGATACCATCATTATACTAATAAGAAAGGAGAGAAAGGAAGCTTTCAAACGCCTCTTTCTGGAAGCGGTATAAATAAAAGATCTCGTAGGGACAGCCCTTGTGGCTGTCCACAACCCGGACAGGGATTCATCCTGAAGGACAAGCGCCCTGTCCCTACATATTTCGGGCTCAGACAATTTTTTGCCAAGCTTGTAGGAGCAGATCATGATCTGCCCCTACTCTTTGCCCAAGGATTGTATAATCATCGCCGGCTTGAGAGGAAATGAGGTTATAATTCCCAGAGGCGATACCGTTTTTCGGGAAGGGGATACTGTTATTATGTTGATAAGAACAGAGAGAAAGGAAGCCTTCAAACGCCTCTTTCTGGAAGCGGTTTAGCCAAAAGCTATATCAAAGGAATCCATCAGTCCTCAACTGAGGAGATGGTAATAAGAATTGGCCTCGGCAATCCCAATTGGCGAGACTCAAAGAAAGACTTGTTTACTTTCGCTTAAGCAATTTTTGCAGTTTTGATTTTGCCTTTTCTTTTATTTTATTTGGACCAGGTAAGAGTTGTATTGCTTCAAGCATCTCAGTGTAACTCGCTTTACCAGTGTCTATATCTAGAACCCACTTCGCCCCGGTTCCAAAAATTTCCCCACCAACACTTACTTCTATTTTGGAGGAAACTCCCGTGTCTTCGTCAAATTGAAGTTCATGTAGATTATCCTCCAAAGTTTTTAACATCATAGTTTGATACCCAATTTTCTCCCTAGTTTTCCTACTTTCTGAGAAAATTGTGGCAATAATCTCTGATTTGTCTCTGTCCATCTTTTCGGTAATAAGGATTGCACTTTCTCGTTGACCTCGTAGTATTTCTTCCTTCATCTCCTGTGCTATAGATCTTATCTCTTCTATACGGGGTCGTTCGCTCATGCCTTTCTCCTGGTGATTTCCTGGATGATTTCTTCTACTTTCTCTTTTCTGTAGCCCAATTGCCTGGAAATTTTGTCGGCATCGAGTTCTTCCTTATCTGGCAACCTGTCAATGTAATTCAATATATCAAGTGTCATCTGCCTCTCGGTGGTCTCTTCGAGAAGAGCTTGGTAATGCGCTTTTTCCTCTTCCAGCTTCCTTTTGATTAGTACTTCATCTATCTTTTCTTCATACTCTTTTTCCTTCTGTATTTTACTAATTTCCTTGGTCCCATCCTTACCCGTCTCGATGATATAGCTGTTTGCGGTCTCAAATTCCTCTGAGTGCGAAGAGATGAAAACTTGCTTGTCACTTCTCGAGCATATGTGTCGGATGGTCTCGTGTAAAATTCTCTGGTTTTCCGTAGACAATCCTGATTCAGGTTCTTCGATTGCAATTATGCTAGAATCAAATAAAATGATGGACGCCAGATAAAGGAACAGGTCCTGGACACCCAAACCTTGATCTTCAACGGGGAGCGCAGAAAAACCAGTATCAAAGATGGCAAATACCTTTTCTCTAAACTTTCTAATTTCCAGTTCTCCCAAATTGCCGTAAGACCTGCTAAAAACGGTATTGAATCTCTGAATCAGTGTTCGCTCTTTCTTGCTAGGCGATTCAATGAGTGAAAGCAGTCTATCTTCGAATCTACCAAGATCGAAGATTTCAATTTGGTGCCCGTTCCCTTTCCTCTCAACGAGAGGACCTTTCGGGAAATATTCTTTATTTGGAATCAATATGAAATTGTCGGATATTTTCTCGAAATATTCTTTCACTATGTTGAATGTTTTTAGAAAAGGCTGCAGCAGGGGTTTGTCACTTTGTTCTTCGATCCTTTGTTTATATTGTCGAATTATTTCTAAAACTGCCTGTCTAATTGCAGAGTCTTTTATACGTCGGACATAGCGAGTTAAGTACTCGTCCGTATAGTCCAGAGCCCTCTTATCCGGCAGACGCATGATCTCACGCCTGGCCATCCTTAAATACTCCCCAGCTTCCTCCACATCAGCGCCGAAGGTTTCTAAGTCGGATAGAACACTTTGGGTCAGTGCCCCAATCTTATCGTCTACTTTTCTTCGAATAAGACTGCTCAATTCTTCATACAGGATTTTATATCTTCCAAAGTCAAACGCATAATCAGATCGTGAGTCTTGAAATGAAAGTCCAATGTCACTCTTTTCGTCGTTGTAATCCAAATGCGTTTCCAGACGTAGTTCCCGTAAAGGCCTAAAGAACTCCGACTGTCCGATGAATTCCTGGGCTACCCTTCCAATGTCCGCGAACATCTCTTTTTCGTCGGCGATCATTGTACTCATATTCTGTATTTGTTCCGCTAAGTGACTAATAACTTTTTCGACGTTGATAAAGTCCTCTTCCAAAATTAGATCAACCGTGATTTGAATAGGTCTGTATATATTCCTATTATGGAACATTGTATCGGGTAAGAACATGTCGTCATTTCTAAGGCAGTAAAATGCCAAATGTAGTCCCCGGAGTATATTCGACTTGCCCACATTATTTTTGCCAAAAAACACGTTGACTGGTGTTAGTTTGTCTATTTTGAGCTTTTTAATACTTCTATAGTTTTTTATGGTGAAACATTCGATTTTCATTTCACATCTCCTACCTGTGTTTTCTGGTCAAGGGTTTTTACTAACAATGTCATATGACTGTTAATAATCCGTACCGACTTGATTTATACATCCATCTGCTATAGATATCATTTACATTCGACTAATTTACCTTCTCCCTTTACAAAAATCAAGTTTTTTCTTTTCCAAAAATCACCTTCTTTGAATCTTTCAAGAAGTCTTCTCCTGGGGTGATGCATCGGCGTCAGGAAATCAGATCCGAATTAACTTTGGGAATTTCCACTGGTCAACTATAACAAAATTAACTTCAACTATGGCAATGGGCGGTAAGCCTTGTAACCTTCCGGCGGCGGCTGGGCTTTGTTCATGCGAATAATGGAATACCCAAGCGTCGAATTTATCACAGCTTCCCTCAGATTCCACAACGATGGCATAATTCGCAGCTCAACATCGTGCTCAAGCAAGGCGGCAAGAATATTGTCAATTTTAGTTTCGGCAATAGGAATGACCGGTTTGCGTAAAATCCAGTAACCAGCCACTTCGTCAACCAAGGTAAAGCCTTCAGAATCAAACTCATATTGGTAGAGAACTTGCTTCTGAATCTCTGGCAGCCAGCGAGCTTCAATTGCAACAACATACTTTGCGGAACTTCCGCCCATTAATCTGTCAACATCATCAGTGTCACTGCTTGGTGAAGCAAAAAAGGTGACTCTGGGACAATCTCGCGGAAGTAAGTAGTTATGCAGATGATCCCAATCGATACCCCAAACCATCAAGCCTTCTTGCTTGGCACTCTTGCTCGGTGCAGGCTGAGGATCAAATCGCTTTATCCCCGGCTTATCGCTGATATGATATAGTCTAATACTCATCTTTCAAACCTTGTGGTTCCGCTCGGGACAAACTCTGCCAACCGTAAGAGCGCTGTTTCCCTGCTTCATTTTTGGCGGTGCAATTCCTTGGGATCAGGGAATGCCTCCTCATCCTCGGCATACTTGAGAAAGAACTCCTGCAGCTCCTTGGTGGACGCGGTGAGGACAATTCCCTCATCTACGCGCTCGTGAGCGATGTCGACTTTCTTCTCGGTGATCATCCTCTTTAGCCAGCCAAGGTCGAGCATGGCATAGCGCAGAATGTCTCCTTCTATCCAGATTCTTGAAAATGTGTGTGCCGGAACCAGGTGAACCACGTAGAAGCCGTTCTTGATATCCGGCTCCCCAGGATAGGTGTCCAAAAAGAGGAATTTTCCGATCCGAACCAAATGGGCGTCAAATCGGGCAGGTACTCCTTCCTCTGTATAGATCAAGTCATAAGCGTTGTCTCCGGACTTGCGAAAGGTCCACGTATCCTCACCTTCCTCCTCTGCCCAGGTGCCCGCAAGGGCTGGATCGTAAACCAGATCCTTCTCGGTAAACAGGGGATGCAGTGACGGCACACATCCTGCCATGAGCACTGCAAGTCCTAACGCAGCCATGATTGTCCTAATGCGCATTTTCAACCTCCTTTTATGATTGAGGTTAACTTAAAATGATCGATTTCTTGGAAGCTTTTTCTTTGTAACGTCACCACCTCCTTTTAGAATGTTATCAGGTTTATACGTCTACTCCAGGAGGCCATTTGGCTTCCTATGGATCCAAATGGACAAATGAGATGGTTGACAATCTTTTTTGTCAAGCAGTCCTGAGGCCGTGCTTGACGCACAATACTTCGACAAGGAACTTTATGACAGTTTTGCGGGTTGGCCGAATAGCCGGTAATCAGTCAGCAGTAAAAGTCTTTATCCAATCAGGCTGATCTGGTCTCTTTTGATCTTTCTGCATCTGTTGCCATTTTTCATCTGTTAAGCGGTCCTCCATCGGATGTTTGAATTCATAATATGAAAAAACAGCTCCCCGGCAAATTCTTTTTCCTCTCCCATCCTCTATTATAACATAAATGTTAAAGGGAGAGCCCACACCCTCCTCAAGAACCTGCTTGGTGTTCAGGTCAGTATGAACGTCAGCTATAAGATCGATCCTTTCGTCGGTGCCGGATGTTATCTTTTGCATAATTTCAGGGGAGAAGCGTTTCATTGAAGCAAGCTTGCCACCAATATTCCAGATAAGTTGATATTCTTCATCGCTTAGCTCTCCCTTGCTGAGCTCCTTTTCTGATATGGTTTTAAGCTTATCTAATAGATTCTCAAAAGATTGCAACTTCTGGGGCACACCCTCGGGCGCAATGCCAAGCTCATCTAAGTTATTTCTTAAGTCTCTCATCATCTCTTCTATTCGTGCATAAACTTCCGGGTAGGGCTCAACATAACCATAGGAAAGCTCGGGTTCAGGAGGTATTCCCATTGCCATCATAGGATAGCTCTGTTTGGCATACAAAATCACGTCATGCCTTAATTCTGCCCAGGAACCGAGCGTGGTCTGAAGTTCTTTGTCTGTCCAGACGGTGCTTTGCATAAACTCGGGTAGGTTATCCTCCCTCCTCTCTTCCAAAAGTGGCAGCAAGCAGTATAACCATCTCCAATAGAGATTCTGTTTCCATTCCTCAGTAGTTTGGGAGGAAAATTCCTCTTTTAGTTTATTCAGTTGTTCATAGTAATACTCATATTCGGTATCACCATCTTTCTCTAAGATTTCTAAGGCTCTTTTTGATCCAAGCACAGCTAATATATCTAAACCACGTGGAAACGCTCTGACCGGTCCTACCCGTGGAATCACCTCCATAGTAAAAGGTTTTCCTTTACCTGTATATTTCAGAATCTCGACGGTATCCTTCCTTCCAAAAACCAGTTCTTGAAACATGTATGAATCGGGAATGAACCTTTGCCCCATGAATCTGAACCCCTTGGTTGTAACTGCAAATTCTCCCTCTTCAACAAAGGCAGAACCCGAGAGAATCTTTGGTGGTTTTAATTTAGTCGCCTCATCAATAAATTCCGACAATTTAGTTTTGTCACCATACTTATCAACCATGCCTTGGTCAGGGAATATTTCTCTGATGAGTTTTTTGTAATCATCAGTATATAGATCATCCGTTTTTCCAACAAAATACACAGTCGGCTCATAAACCTCTTTCCACAATTGATAAGCTTCCCGATCTTTCATAAGGGCATCCGTCATCAGAAGGGCTTGCAGGGTCATCATCTGGCCACAGGTTATCGCAGGCTCTTTTGCACCAGGTTTTAATTTAAAATCAATGCGACCATACCACATCATGGCTCTAAAATACTTCTTAAATTTTTCATTCCTTGTATAATGGCCTCTGGGAACATACTGGCTATAATCTTCATAGGCATAGGACGTGGTAAAAAGGGTAGGATTTTCTATATATGTTAAAAGTTCTCTGAACTTCAAACCCTCGTGCTCATTGATATTATTGATCTCTCTGTTTACAAGATCATCCAATCCATAGCCAACCTCATAATCTGGATCAAACTGCTTTTTAGCAACGGTAAAAAACCCGATGTTTAATCTTGCCGCTTCCTTCACCTCTGAATTTTCTGCCTGGTTATACTGCTGGATGGACAGATCAATCATTTTGTCTGTAAGCTTCAAAGCTTTGTCATAAAGCTTTTCTATCTCAAGTATTCGCAAAAGATAATCAAAGAATATGTGGCAGGTATGCAGAACAGCATCGGTGGTGACAAATATTGGTTGGTTGCGTTTTTTACATTCAGTATATATATCATATATTTCCTTTTCACGACCCGGAGTAACGACAAAGCCGTTTTGTTCCAGATACTCTTTGGCTCCATCTGAAAGATAAAAAACTTCTAATCCCTGAAGCGAAAAACTTGCCATTTTGTCCTCCTGTGAATACGCAACTGGAATGGTTTGAAAAAAACAAAACAGGAACACACCACAACACAGAATTAGCTTTTTCATAACAGCTCCTTTCTACATTAAGGTTAATTTTTCCTTTTCCATATTTTATACAATTTGGGATGTAAGATATTCCCCTCCAAGAATAAGTTTTAAACGTCACCCATAGCTACCATATGTTCAGTTGAAGATAATTCCTTTTGTCAACCCCGCCTTTGGCGGGGTTGACCTACGAAACTAAACTGGAGTGTCCACCTTTAGGTGGACCCAACGGAGATCCCATATTTCCCAAAACTCAAAGAGCAATGTAGGGACAGCCCTTGTGGCTGTCCATAACCCGGACAGGGATTCATCCTGAAGGATTCATCCTGAAGGACAAGCCCTGTCCATACATAAAACTGTCTTTTCAGAGAGTTTCCCACTACCTCCCGTAGCCTGACACGTCAAAAACATTCACCAAAATCTTAATCTTTCATTTCTTGATAAAGTATCTCATAATCGGTCGGGTGGGTGAACCGCGGTGGACTTCTTTAAATCCTGCCTTTTGGAAAGCCGAAGGGAGCCCAGTCCATACAAAAGCGTCGGGCCATCTGCCCTTTTTGGGCTCGATCGGGTATCCTTCCACAATTCTTGCACCATTCTTTTTAGCAAAAGCCACAGCAGCTTTGAGCATCTCAACTGACACCCCTTTCCGCCTGAGCGGTCTGGCAATAAAAAAACAGACAACCGACCAGACAGGTTTGTCATCGATTCTTTTCAAGATACGGGATCTTTCCAAGGCAGGGTATGTCTCCCTTGGACCGACCGAACACCAGGCAACCGGTTTCCCCTGGTAATAGGCGAGAATTCCCGGAACTTGACCTGATCTGACTATCTTTTTTAAAGCGGCTTTATTCTTTTTGCCTTTCTGCCGCTCAAAATCCGATCTCTTCAGTCTCCACCACATACACCAACAACCACCACAAGCTCCCTGTTCTCCAAACAAATCCTCCAGATCTTTCCACCGAGCGAGAGTTACCGGATGAAACTCTAATTCTGGAAGGAGCGCTTCTGCCGAATACATCAGTTTTCACCTTTTGATTAAGATAAGTTGTTTTTGTCCGCAAGACATCCATATCATCTTGATCCTTTACCTTCTTTAAGAACCTGATCTAACTTCTCTGCGGCGTGCCTGTGATCAAATTGCCCGGCCAATACCAAGCCACCCTCACTGATCTTTTTTCTTAGCTTGACATCTTTTAAAAGCATGATCACATAACCGGAAAAAACACTAAAGTCATCAGCCACAAACATGTTTTCTTCATTTGTGGGATTTATTCCAAAGGTAGCCAGCGAAGTAGCCACCACGGGCAATCCACAAGCCATAGCCTCCAGAAGCTTACCCCTGAAACCCGTGCCTAACGCAATGGGCGCCACAAACACGTCACTATTCCAGTAAATACGCCGCACATTCTCATTATCTCCCCCTTCCTGCACAATCACATTCTTGTACTTAGTCTTCAAATCCAGAAGTTCTGGAGGTGGATTAAATCCTATTGCATAAAATTTCGCATCCGGAACTTCTCTCAAGATTTTGTCCCAGCAATGGTTGATAAAATTCATCACCGCATCCACATTGGGATAATGCTGATAGTTTCCAATATACAGAATGTTCTTGGTATCTCTATTCCATACGTTTTCCTCAGGCGGGGTGTAAAAGTTTGTGTCCACTCCGTGAGGCACCACGCGGATTTTGTTTTTCAATCGAGCCGAATAACCTGTCAGGATGTCGGCATCTTCCTGAGTCAGACTTAAGAGTCTGTCAGCGGTGGCATACATCTTGAATTCATAATCAAATAGCTGTTTTATTGTATCTTCACTGATACCTTCGCCTTTCTGGACTCTCATTTTAAATGCCTTTGTGTAACACTCATGCACTGAGATAACGGTTGTGGTATCTGCAGGAATTAACTGATGATTCGCCTCTATGTATTGCCCCATCATGGAATATTCTGCAATAATGACATCAACGTGTTTTTCCTTCAAGGTCAACTTCAATGCATCCTCAATCCCCTGGCAAAATCCACCATCTCCAGTTAAAAAGAATCTGGGTCTGTTCAACATTTTGTAGAGTTCGTCCACTCCCTGCTGAGGTCTCTGCCTGACTGAATCAACACGGATAATTTTCTCGCAAAAAGGCTCCAGACTCCTATCCCTTCGGTCTACCTCTGAATAAGCCGGGGCGATCACCGTTATCTTGTGTCCCATCAAAGCCAGATTCTTAATTCTGTGATAGATAAGTATAGGTCCACCTATGATGTCTGCTCTGGGGAGCAGTTTTGGCAAAAACAATATGTTCATTTCCCCTTCCCCTCAATGATCTCTTTTATAGTCAAACTGACTTCTCTTCTGCTTGTATACTCCATCAGTCCCTGCCAGCGTTTTTGCAGATTGCACAGGTTTTGAAATGGATCAAATTTTGGCACAGCGTCAGTTCTGGCAAGATCGATATTTTTTAATGCCTCTTCACTACCCTTTTTGTTCCCTTGAGCAAGATACTCTTCAGATAACAGTCGGCAAGATTTTTTAATCTTCTCCTCGAGATCGGCTTTCAAAAAACAGCCCGGATAAGGATCAAACTCCTCAGGATTAACCTTTGTCATTCCTTCCATCTCTTTTTGGCTTTCAATCTTCGTTCGCTCGTAAATAAATCGATAGATGTCTTCTTGCAGTCTCATCCACACCGGATGCGTCTTGGGTGGCGGAAGATGTTTAATAGATAGTTGATTATCCAAGAAAAATGGGAATCCGAACATCTTTGAGTTTATCAAAAAATCTATATCTTCTCCTCTGGGGACTTTGGGATCAAAAGGCACCACCGTAAAAAGATTTCGATGAATGACCATGTTCCCACCGAATACAAAAGGCGTTTCTTTCAATCTCGGTTCGCTTCCAATTATTCTATTAAATGCCTCATTCATCCTCTCATATTGATCCCAGTATTTCATCCAGGGACGGAATGTTTTCTTTACCTTGTAATCTCCGTCAGGTTGAAGATAATAACCTGCCACAGCGTTGACAGTCTTTCCTGCAATATCTTTACCCACAAATTCTTTAGCTCTTGAGATGAAGTTGGGGTCTTCAAATACCTCGTCATCGTCGATGAGCACCGCCGCTTCTGAACCCAAAACATGGGGGATAAACATGCACAGGTTTCGAACGTTAGAATATCCCCGGAGTTGAAGAAGATCGACATACTTCTTCTTTTCGTCACTGATTAACAGCTCATGTATCTGCTTGAGGTGAGAAGAACCAAATAGCAGGACATCCACTCCTATGGTTGCAGATGCAGATTTGATAATATTGGCAACCTTCTTTTCAACCTGTGTTTCGATGTCTTCTGCGGTGGGAACTGCAATTATCACCAGTTGAAAATCTTTGTCTTTCAGTATGGCTATACTTTGTATAGCTCTAAACAGGGTGCCTTCTTCATCTAAAGGAGTGGGATGATCGTAGATAGCGTCTCCCTCTTTCCAACCAACCCCCTTCTCCCTCCCCCAGTAAGATGGAATTACCATTGTAACTTTCACGGCTTTACCCCTTTCAACTTTGTTTTGTCCAGAAGCGTATTCCTCTATGGCTTTTTTCTTCAAATGTCTTTAAGAATGGCAAGCTTTCGAGGTCAACCATTCTGAGGATGGCTGACAACTCTCTTTGTCAAGCAGTCTTGCAGGTAAACTTGCTCGATTACGAAAAACTAATTGCCAATTATTTTTTCGCTTTTCTTCGTCTTATGTTATCTTTTTTCCTTCCAAAAATCAAGAAAAAAAACGCCACACACCCTCCAACTGCGTTTCCGCAGGATCCATAGGACAGGGTAAACACCGGTGCGGCGCCACTTTTTAATAATGAATGTTATACTCAGCTATTTATCTGTGTATGGCTTTGGGATTTGGTGGTCAAAGAATTTATTTTGTAGCAGAAAAGTGAAACCAAAATCTTACATCTCTATGGTTTTATCTTCTTTAACTCTTTGGTCAGAGCTTTAAATATCTCGTCCCGGTTTTCTTTGGTCACCTCGAAAATTTTGACATCCTCACGATCTTTCACCTTCTGGGCAAAGGGATGGTGAGCTAAGGTGATGGTTCCCAGCACTGGATTGTCTGCATTCAATGCCTTCTCCACTATCCCTTGAAATTGGGGGGAGATAAGCTCCATCTTCCCGATCTCATCTATAACGATAACTTTTTTCTCCATGAGGCACATCTGGACCTCTTTCACCCCTATCCTGTTCAGGGTATAGACCCCCACCCCATATTTCCCCACTTTGTACCTGCTTTTGAAATTGCGATGAGCCAAAACCCCTTTGAAGCCAGAGAGGGTTACGACGGCAAACCCCGTGCGAATATTGTCCTCCCGTATCTCCTCGGTGTAAAATCCTCCAGCCGGGAGCTTCAATTTCTCAATAAGTTTCTTTATAATGGTGGTCTTTCCTACACCTGGATGACCCGTTAAAAGGTAATTCATAAAACACACCCCTTGTCGAAACCTTCAGGATTTTTTTCCTCCTAAAAATTACATATCTGGCTGGAATTGTCAAATAGAAAATTTCACTCGACTTGAGCACCATCTAGCTTGAATTCCCCTAAAACAACCCCCCAACTCAGACGGAGAAAAGATGGTAACACATGCTATCATCTCAATTACACTTAGAAGACGTCCTTGGTGGCATCATTTTAACAAAAGCATCTTTTTGGTAACTTTTTGATCTTTTATCTTTAACTGATAAAAATATATGCCACTGGATAGTTCGGCTCCATCCTCACCCTTTCCATCCCAGATGATCTGGTATACTCCGGCGAACTTTTCTTCATCCACCAGAGTCCTCACTAACTGTCCCAGAACATTATAGATCTTCAGGGTAATGGGGACAAAGGAACCGTCCGTCGTCCGCTGTCCGCCGTCCGCCGCTTTTGTCTGCCTACTGCCTACTGTATACTGAATTATGGTAACCGGATTGAACGGATTGGGATGATTTTGATGAAGAACAAAATTTGCCGGCAAATTCTCTTTATCCTGGTTATCTTCAACTGCTGTGCCCGAGTAGTCAATCATATTGAAGAAGATACTGAAGCCCAATTTTGGCATGCGATTATCTCTCCAGACCGAATAAAGATAAGAATTCCACACATCTATGTGGGGAAAGTCCTGCAAAGCATTCCCCTCATCAGTATTCAGCCTTTTATTGGATCCTTTCGCCACACCATCTAAGAATATCTGGTAATAAATGTCCGACCCTTCTGTTCGGTGATCGGTCCACGCTACCACAAAATAGCCCTCATCGGTTAATTTAACTTTGGAATTTTCCGGTGAGGCAGAAGGATCATCCACAACCATTATGTTGGTATCGATGGGAACGCAAGAGCTGTCATATCTTTGAGCAAAAATCATAGTGGGTGAAAAATAGAGTTCGGTCCAGGTCACCACAAAATCTCCCCTCTGATTTAGATCTAAATCCACGTTATATTGCGCCATATCAGGTCTATCGCTGTAAACTGCAAAATTAGTATCGATCTTTGCTCCATCTGATGCGAATTTTTGTAAATATATCCGATCCGGTCCCTCTCTTTTATCCTGCCACGCCACCACAAATCCTCCTGTGCTATCTACGGTAACCGAGGGAGAGAGATGATCCACGCTGAGGATGTCATCATTTATTTTAAAACAGGCAGTTACCGGTTCACCCCCAGACGAAAAAAGCCTGCCATAGATATTCCTTGTGTTTCCTTCGGTGGAGGACCACACCACCACGAAATTCCCCGCCGGGGACATCTCACAACAAGGAGTAGTATTATTGGTCATGCCTGGGCAATTTGCTTTTATGTTTGCTCCATTTGGATTACCGGAGTTGCTGAACAACTGGGCATATATGTCCAGAGAACTTCCGCGCGCATCCTCCCATACCACCACGAAGTTTCCCCAAAGGTCACAGGCTACATCCGGATTTCCGTGATAGATGCGACCTGTGCTGTCATTCACCATATAATCGTCTCCTGGTGGGTTGGCATTTTGATCGAATCTTCTCATGAATATATCTGAGTTCCCCCTTCTCCAATCCTCCCACACCACTACGAATCCGCCATCAGGTCCCGTAGCTATCCGGGGAAGATTCTGATTGGCTCCAATCTCATCATCATTTAAGGTGAGGTTGTTTCCAGGCAGGAATCCATCTGAAGTGACTGTTTGTGCACAGATGTCGTAGTTTCCCGTCTGTTTATCCATCCATGTTACCACAAAACTGCCGGATGGACTGGCAGACAAGGAGGGACTATGACGGTCCCCTGTGGATTGCAGATTGCTAATCATGATCCTCTCACCCTGAGCCTGTCCCAGGCTATCAAACCTTTGAACATATACAGTAGGATCGGATGGAGTATATTCAGTCCACCCAATGGTAAATCTGCCCAGCGTATCCGAAACGATGGGGGGGGCTTTCCTGAATCACAGAACCTGTATCGGAGCTGACGGAAAAAAGAGACGTATCCTCCAGAGGATAGTCAAATGAGAACGAACGGGCAAATATAGCTTCATCCACACGTCTCAGATCAACCCAGGCTACCATGAACCTGTCATTGGACCCCATGCTCACACTTGGAGTATATTGATCTTCATTCAATGAGTCCAGATTCACTAAAATATTTTCCCCCAATTCAGTTCCGCTTGAGTCAAATCTCTGGGCGTATATATCTGCATCCGCGTTGCGAGAATCTTCCCACACGATCACAAAATTTCCTGAAAGACCCACCCATACCTTTGGCGAGGCATGAAGCTCGCTTCCGTCATCATCGTTGACCTTAAAGCTCGCTCCCAGTGGGTTACCCTCTGAATTGAATCTCCGGGCATAGATGTTATTACCCGATCTGGTATCTCTCCATACCACCACGAATTTGCCATCCGGGCCGGAGGAGACTGCCGGAGACCAAGTAGTAAAGGGAATGGGAGAATCATCTATCTGGAAAGCATCACCGATAGGCGAAAGGTCTTTCGAAAATTTCTTTCCGTAAATATCAAAACTCTCTTCATCTATCCACACCACCGCGAAGCTGGTATCGTCAATGAGACAGATGCAGGGAAGCGATTGATCTTTGGGAAAATCTTCTCCACCCGCCTCAAAATTTGAATCTACAAAGAGCCCATTAAAAGTACATTTTTGAGCGAAGATGTCCATATCACCATTTCTTTCATCTTCCCACACTGTGATGAAGCTTTTGTCCGGGAACATGCAAACGGAGGGATTGCTTTGATTAAATGAGCTGTCGTAACTCTCCTGGTTAACCAGCATATCGGGGATATCGACATTTCCTGCTACTCGCCATCTCCGATCATACAGACCCTTTTTCTTTGAAAGGGATTCAATACCATCTTGGCGTATCACCAACTCTTCCTGGAAAAATTGAATACCCTGCAGTGGGGTAGAATATTCTGCTATAGCAAAAATCCAGAAAAGCAAAAACACACTTAATAATATCTTGATCTTTATCTTCATCTTTATACCACTTTCACCGGGTCACGTTTTTCACAAAACGATTCCACTGGAATTTCCGTGTATCTTTATATATTTATGCAAGATACATGCCATAACCTCGAGGTGTTGTTTAAAAAAACAAAATCCGGAAACAGACTAAAGCCAAGTCTTTTTTTGCATTACAACAAGTTACAAGTATGCCAGAAATCGAAGTTTGAAGTTCTCTGCTCTTATTCGCCACTTTCTCTTCCCACTGATTCCCAATATGCAAACAAGTTCATATGGAAAGCATGAGGTTGCAAAGGTGGTCAGAATCTAAAGAGCCTAAAGTCCAACCAAAAATCGGCAGATATGTATCCCCCTCCTCTGATAATAAATCTTGAGCTAAAATTACAGATGGTTCTCAAATCAATACCATAATCAATATAATTGCTTCTTCAGATAGGTCAACAGAATTTTGCAGTTATATATCAACAAATATTTCTCCGGGACATGGAGATAGGGAGTGAGGTTCAAGAAAACCACAAGCTTTAATTCTACGTCTTTAAGGGATTACTTCATACTGACAGGCGTTACTTGCTGGATTAGCTCCCCGGATTTTACACACAACTCAATCAGTAGCCTTCCTGATCTTTCTTTCCAACCTTGATTTTCGATATTCGAGGGAATTCAGCTTCCTCTGATGCACTGAAGCAAAGGATAGGGAGGGATCTGAGCTTAACCGGAAGATTGCTCTGTTCACGTAAGATGAAGCCTTAAAATAGTCCTTCTTTTTGTGCTCATGATATTTGGCTAACTCTTCGTGGGCATAAAGAGAAAAGGGGAAATCTCCTTCTGTTAGATTTTGCCATATACTTACAGCCTCCTCCACCTGTCCTGTCTTTTTATAAGCGAAGGCTAAGCTGACAGATATCTCCAGTTGCCACTGAGGCGACAACTCTTCGGATAAGGCTTTTTTAAAACACATCACGCTTGTCTGGCAGTTACCCAAATTTTGATGAATTCTACCCAAGCTATACAAATCTATGGGGTCTTTGATCTCTGAGAGACTGAAATCCTCTCCTGTGGATCCTGCGGATAGTGCCTGATCCATCAAAACAGAAAGCCTCAAAAGGGAAAGAACATCATAGAGGTTATGGTGAAATACCGAGATCAAAGGCTCAGCTTCATCTGTTCTTAGATAATCAAAATAAATCTGAGGAACCAAAAAGCTGGGGACGTCTACCTCTCTTCTTACTCCCAGTATCTTTTGTTCTATGTTGCTTAAGCTACACTCTCCAATACGTCTTTTCCATAAACGACGACAGGGAAACAAAAGGTCAAGATGAGCCCAATTGTCAGGGTTGAAGTCTAAGCGATTAATCACCAATCTGTTTTGTAGAAGCGGCAGATCATAGCATTTCCCATTAAAGCTCACCAGAAATTTAAAACCACACAATCTTTCTGCCACAGCAAAAAGAACGGCTTTTTCCTGGTGAAAGTCTTGCATGAAGTATTGTTCAACCCAGAACTCTTCGCCAGAGAGATAACCCAATCCCACCAAGAAAGCACAGGTTCCCACCCCTCCTGCCAGACCAGTAGTCTCGCAGTCAAAGAAAACTGCTTCTTTGAGATCAAAAGGGATCTGGGAGGTTTGTTTTATGCTGGATTTTCTGGATAAGCAAATCCGAGCTAACAATTCGCCATTGATATTCCAGGAGGAAGACAATTTAATCTCCTGATGAAGCTTATTCTGATCGAATCTTTTTCTGACCAAAACAAATCTGCCAAATCTGTTTTGTGTCACCTCCCCATCCATAAGTTCCACTATCCGATCTTTGCCTTCGGGAACGACGGCATCTCTTTGGTGGCTTAAATTAAATCTGGCAAAACTTTTTAGTCTGTCTTCCAGTTCCATGATTTCAACTATAAAATAGAAAACTCGATTTACTCTGTGATTGCCCTGCGCTTTATGTCAATCTTGCTTTTTAATCTCTCCACTGAAAGATACGCCTCTTTAATACCTTTGCCCAGATGCTCCACCTTGTGAGCATCCGAACCGAAGGCGGTTATTTTCACCCCCATGTCCAGTGCCAGATTAAGAATCTCCAGGCCGGGACAAAACTCCTTATGTCCTTTTCGCAAGAGCCCGGTATTTATCTCCATCCCCACACCATTTTTTGCCATAAGCTCCAAAACCGGCTCCACCAGACCCCGATGTGCGGTAAGAACCTTTTCTCCGTAGAAACCCAGCCCGTATTTTTTGTATATGTCCAGATGTGCCATGACATCGAAAAGCTCACTTTCCACCGCCTGTTTCAAAACCTTGTAGTATTCTGTAACCATCTCTGTGACACCTTTTCTTTTGAAATATCTTTCTGCCTCCTTTGATGCGGAGATGGCGATATGATCCAGACAATGCACTGCACCCAGACGATAATCCAGATCAAAGCAAGCCAAATCCCGTCGCAGTTTGTCCTCTATGTGCGGCGCATAATCTGCCTCCAGACCAGTTTTCACCCTAAGCCCGGAAGGACCGTATTTCTGGCCAGCTCTTTTTACATCCTCGATATATCTCTTGACGCTCTCTTGTGACAATGGAGCTAACTTCCCATCTATCCGCATAAAAGGATCTATATCTTTTCTAAGCGGATCGGAATCGTAATGAGTGGTGAAGCAGATCTCCTTCAAGCCCAATTCCAATGCTCTCTGGCAATATTGGTCGATAGTTCCGGTGGCATCTAGTGAATAATCGGGATGAACGTGGCAATCAGCATGGTTTAAAGCACAAGATACTATGGGCAGGTTTCTGTTCAAGGATTATTTTGTCTCCAAAAAGTTCTTTGTTGCTGGAGTATAAACCTTATGGTTATCAACTAATTATCTTGGCGATTCGGAAAACGGAGACCCGTCTGGG
>CAYOFL010000063.1:0-17151 GCA_964403165.1 uncultured Ignavibacteria bacterium | reverse complement strand
GTTTCACCTTGATCGAGTTGATGATCGTGGTGGTCATCATCGGAATTTTGGCCGCTTTAGCTATCCCACGGTTCATGCGGGCGACCACCAAATCCAAACAGTCTGAGGCAAAGAATATTTTGAAGCAAGTCTATGCCATGGAGCGAGCCTACAGGCAGGAGAAAGACGTCTACTGGATCCCCGCAGGTGCGGCGAGCGCTGCCACGCCCAATGCGTTCGGCCAGATCGGAATTGAGATAATGGCCAGCGCCAGGTACACTTACACCATCACCAGCACGGACGGTGGCGCCACCGACTTCACTGCCACCGGAACCTCCGCGATCCTGGATGATGATGTCAAGGTGGATACCTGGACCATCAATGATCAAGGCATTCTAGCCTGCACAAGTGACGACGCGCTGTAGGGGTTTGACTTTTTGTGTTAGGAAAGGGGACTTAAGGGTTTGAGTCCCCTTTTTGTTTTTTGGGACAGTTTGTTGGGGCGGGGGTTTGACCCCTGTCCCAACTTGAGGTGGATCTGCCTACGGCAGAGAATCCCCCTAAATCCCCCTTTTGCAAAGGGGGACTATTCAGAATTCCCCCCTTTTTTAAAGGGGGATAAAGGGGGATTAAATCTCCCCCAAGATTTTCCTCTTCGTTGGTAACGGACGCCCTCGTCCGTTCTCCCGCTAAGGGTGGGATCAGGATGAATCCGTTACCATCTACATCTCCGTCACGGATTCATCCTGAACAGATTCACCGTGAACGGACACCTCGTCCGTGACGAACACGGGGCATGTGGATGGATAGGTGAAGCCGAACCTACTCGTTGGGACAGGGGTTAAAGGGCTTGTTGAAAAAGTGGTTTTGGAGTGCGAAAGCTTGCTTTCGCGGTTCTCTCAAATTCAAATGTCCTTATGTTTCAACTAGTCAGATTTCTTCGAAAAACCGCCTATACGGGCACTCCGATCGGGGTTTTTCAACAGTTCCTTCAACCCCTGCCCCATCCTTTGAGGTTAGAGGTTAAATGTTTAACCCCTTTTTCCGACCATAATAATATGCAATGGTTCGACAAACCCACCATAAAAGAAAAGGCTATCATGGGGGGAGCAATTTTCATTGCAACCTTCGGTGTATACATTTTCACCCTCTGCCCTACCATTTACTGGGAGGACTCCGCTGCCTTTTGCGCTGTGCATTCCCTTTTGGGAATTCCTCATTCTCCCGGGTTTCCTGTATATGTCATCTGGGGAGGGATTTTTACCATGATCCCCCTTTCAAACCCTGCCTTCTGTTCCAATTTGATGTCCGCCTTCTGGGGCAGTCTGGCACTTTCGCTTTTATCCCTTCTGATCCTTGAAATCTTTAACCTGACAAAGTCTTGCCGATCACTTTCAAGATTAGCCACCATAATCAGCATATTATTCTTGGCATTTTCCACCTCCTTCTGGCTTCAGAGCATAAGAGCTGAGGTTTACACTTTGAATATTTTCTTCACTTTAATTTTAATCTTTCTTATGATAAAATGGTGGCAATTCAAGGAATCTTCTCTGGGCTTCAGAATCTTGCTCTTGTTTTCTTTTATTCTGGGGCTATCTTTGACCAACCATCCTCTTCTGATCGTCACCCTGATGCCTGCATTTCTGTTATTTTTCCTTTCCGCCGATTTTAAGTTTCTATTGCAGCCAAAGAAGCTGTTCATATTGGCTATGTTTCTTATACTGGGAGTATCTCTCTATCTTTATCTGCCCATCAGATCAAGTCTTTCACCGCCCATCAACTGGGGACAACCTGACTCCTGGTCAAGCTTTCTGTCTTATCTTTTCCGAACCTCCCAGACAAGTGTTACTGCTTCTGATCCAGGTTTTCCCTATTTGAATCGCTTGTGGTTTAATCTCTCCTTTCCGGTGGATCAGTTCGGTCTGGCTTTTTTCTGGCTGGGAGTGATAGGAGCAATTTCTTTGTTTAAATCCTGCAGGAGGATTCTCTTATTCACTTTTTTGATCTTCATCTTAAACGTGTTGACCGCCACCTGGGCTGTTGATTTCTCTTTAAGAAACTATGACCTTTTAGGTTATCTTTTACCCTCACTTTCTGTGTTTACCATATGGTTTGCTTTGGGATTAAAGACAAGTCTGGACTGGATATTTAAAGAAATAAGAACCATTCACGCTAATTCCATTAAAGAAACTCACAGAATTGTGGGCTATCTGGCTGGATATGTTCTTTTTGGGCTGGTCCTCCTGCTGCCCCTATTTCAGGTATGGAAGAATTTTGACCAGTGCAATAAGAGATCGCAAGTCTGGGCTTATAGTTATGCGAACCAAATTCTAAGCTCGGCTAAGAAGAATGCCTTGATCCTAGTGGGCGATGATAATACCCTAACCTCCCTGTGGTATTTGAATCTCTCTTGTGGCATAAGACCTGATGTTAAGATCTTAAGCATATCCGCCTTGCCACAAAAAAGTTATAGAGAACATATAAGCAAGCAATACCGGGAAGTGAAGCTTCCAAAAATCGGGTCAAATAATTTCGGGCAGATTGCATACCAGGTATCGGTTCAAAATGCCGACAATTTTCCGATCTATGCCACCTGCTTGTCTTTCGATACCCTATTTGTTCAGTATCTTCGCCCGGCTGGATATATGTTCGAATTCTATTCAAAAAAGGTGATTTTGACCGATAAAGATATAGAGGAACAGAAAGATTTCCTGAAAAGAAATCTGAAATACAAAAACTTTGATATTATCACCCGGGAGCATTTCGGGAATCTTATTTTTAACCTGGGTGCATTTTACGATCAAAGAGGCGGATTGGCTTCATCCATTGAATACTTTCTTTGGGCTCTGGATGTGGACCCTTCAAATTCAAGGATCTACTTTCAACTGGGGAAAGCATTTCTGAAAAACGGAGACAAAGCTAAAGCCACAGATTTCTTTCAGGCAGGCCTGGAGCTGGATCCATACAATCTGGAGGCAAGAAAGCTTTTAGAAAAAACTTAAAGGAGATAAATGAGAAGGAAAAAAGACATAGACGTCTCTGTTGTGGTGCCCATGTTCAACGAGGAGGAGAATGCCAAAAGCACCCTGGATCGACTCACCACAGCACTGGACTTTATCCCGAAAAGATGGGAGATAATTGTAGTAGATGACGGTTCCACTGATCAGACCAAGAAGTTGGTTGAGGATTACTGCCATCTCAATCGTTGGGTCAAGCTGATCTCTTATCCTCAAAACCAGGGAAGAGGGAAAGCGCTGAGAGTCGGATTCGCCCATGCTCAGGGTAAGATAATATGTACCACTGACGCCGATTTAAGCTATGACGAAAAACATATCCTGCAGATGATTGAAGTTTTAGATCATAATCCGGATGTTGATCTGGTGGTGGGCTCGCCCTATGCTCATGGTGGAAAAGCAGAGGGAGTTCCCCTCTTCAGATTGCTTTTAAGCAAATGGGGAAACAGGGTTTTGGGATTTGCCATGAAAGGTGGGCTTTCTACTGTAACCGGAGTTTTGAGGGCATATCGCAAAGAATGCATAAATGCGCTGGAGTTGGAATCAGACGGCAAGGAGATACATTTAGAGATTCTGTCCAAAGCCCTATCCATGGGCTACAAAGCCAAAGAACTGCCCGCCACGCTGAAAGCCAGAACCAAGGGAAAATCAAAGTTTAGGTTTAGAGCCACCGCAGTGTCGCATCTGATCTTTTCGTTTTTCGAAAAACCCATGATCCTATTTGGCGCCATCGGTCTTTTTATGCTCATCTTGGGATCTCTGGGAGGAACCTACATCATATATCTGTGGCAGAAGGGGACTTTAAACCCCAACCGACCTCTGATGACTTTAATAGTGCTTTTGATCGTAGCTGGAATTCAGGTGCTCCTTTTTGGATTTTTGGGGACACAACTGGTTCACTTAAGAAAAGAGATTTATAAGATACAGAGAGAAAACAAGACTTTGGAAGACAAAATAAATAATTTACCTGCAAAGATTGAAGTGGAGAAGAAAGAAGCGGATTATTCACCTTCAGGAACACCTAAATAGTAGAAAAACAGCTCTCCCAACAGATGAAACAGATTAAAAGATAAAAAATCTGTTTCATCCTTTAATCTGTTGGGAATCCCTTAATCTGTTGGGAATCCCTTAATCTGTTGGGAATCCTTTAATCTGTTGGGAATCCTTTAATCTGTTGGAAAAGCCGATCAAAGAACAAATGTTAACCTCTCCAAAAATCTGCCTTATCACCAATCGCTATCCTGCGCATCCGGACGATGTGGCTTCACCCTTTGTGCGTGACTTTCACTTAGGATTGAAAGAGAGGGGAGTGGATGTTTCTGTCTTCACCCCCTATTACCAGACACAAAGGATAGAGTGTACAGATGATATAGTCCGATTTCACTGGCAGGGAGGCAGAAAGGTGGTGGGCGCTTTAAATTTCTTTAATCCCAAAGAGCTTTTTCAACTCCTATCTTTCCTGAGAAACGGTAAGCGCCAGCTTTTGGAACATCTCGAAAAAACTAAGCCGGATTGTTGCCTGGCTTTATGGGCACTTCCTTCCGGATGGTTTGCTTACCAGGCTAAAAAAGAGCTGGGTATCCCCTATTCGGTGTGGTGTCTGGGCTCGGATATATATGTCTGGGCAAAAAAGCCAATTTTGCGCACAATCATAAGAAAAGTCCTGCAGGAAGCAGACCATCTTTTTGCTGACGGATTCGATTTGAAGGAAAGGGTAGAAAAACTTTCGGACAAAAGATGTCTTTTTCTTCCCAGCATGCGAAGGCTCTCGCAATTATCAGAAGAAAAAGTGCAACTTGATCGGAAAAAATTTAATTTCTTATATGTGGGGAGATGGGAAAAAAAGAAAGGTTTGGATGATTTGATCAAAGCATTTGGTCTGGTCAAAAGTAAATCCTATGGATCCTGCGGACTGCCTGCTGTCAATCTTCATATTTTGGGATGGGGTGGCTTCGAGAATAGAATGAAGAAACTGGTAGAAGAACTTAAATTAGAGGGTGCAATCAGAGTGGTAGGAAAAGTATCCACCAACTTGCTGACTAACTATATCAAACAAGCCGACTGCGTGACCATTCCCTCTAAGAGTGACAGCATTCCTTTAGTCTTCTCCGAGGCGCTTCAGATGGGAACGCCCCTTATTGTCACCGATGTGGGAGACATGGGTTGTTTGGTGAAAAGATTTGGGCTGGGCAAGGTGGTTCCCCCGGGAGATAAACAGAAGTTAGCTCAAGTCATGATCGAATTTGCCTGCGAAAAAAAAGATTATTCCAAGAATATACCAGAAGCCTTGAAGCTGTTTGATATCAAAAAGGCAGTGGATGATTATCTAAAGACTGTCATCTCCAGAGAGTATAGCCCAGCCTCAACCATCCGTGCATTAAGCCACTGATGAGACTTATCTCCATATCTTGACTTTTGGAAAAATCTCATAATTTGCTATCAATTGGCTTGCTTTCACAGACGGATTTGATTATTTATTATTTCAAACGAAAAGTTAGAGAGGTCAGATTTGAAGATAAAAGGTAAAAAAGTCTTGGTAACCGGAGCGGGTGGATTTGTGGGAAGTCATCTGGTGGAAGCTCTGGTGAAAAGAGGCGCTAAGGTAAGAGCTTTTGTTCATTACAATTCCCGAAACGACTGGGGGATGCTGGAGGACGTGGCGAAAAGTATACTAAATGAGATCGAGGTGGTGACTGGAGACTTGAAAGATGCAGACTGCATCAGGGAGGCTGTCCGTAATCAACGGGTGATATTCCACCTGGGAGCCTTAATCGGAATCCCTTATTCCTACGTCAATCCCAGAGATGTAGTCGATACTAACGTAAACGGGACGCTCAATATTCTGACCGCGGCACTTGATCTTGACGTAGAAAAGGTAGTCTGCACCTCCACCAGCGAAATCTACGGCACTGCTCAAGTGGTTCCCATGAATGAGAAACATCCGGTAAATCCTCAATCTCCCTATGCCGCCAGCAAATTGGGAGCAGATCTTTTAGCCTTAAGTTTTCATCGCTCATTTGATCTACCAGTGGGAATAATCAGACCTTTCAACATCTACGGTCCCAGACAATCCGCCCGGGCAGTGATCCCGTCCATAATCACGCAGGCACTGCTAAAAAGGAAAGTGAGTCTGGGGTCTGTTTATCCCACCAGAGACTTGACTTTTGTGAAAGATTCGGTGGAAGGATTTATCGATTTTGCCGAATGCGAAAAAACAGTGGGTGAGGTGGCAAACTTAGGATCAGGGTACGAGGTGTCGATAAATCAAATAATAAGCCTTGTTTCAAATTGTCTGGGAAAGAAAATCCAGCTCCAAAGAGAAAAGAAAAGGATGAGACCTGCGAAAAGCGAGGTGGAAAGGCTTTTTTCAGATTCTGTCAAAGCTAAAAGGCTTTTTGGATGGCAACCCAAAACAGATCTCAAACAGGGTATAGAGAGAACCATAAGCTGGTATGAAAAGAATCTAAGAAGATACAAAGCGGACATTTATAATATTTAACTAATCTGGAGTGTAAGGCTTCAGGGATTATTGAAAAAGTCGTAGGGACAGCCCTCGTGGCTGTCCTCAATGGGGTTAGGACAGGAATTCATCCTGAAGGATTCATCCTGAAGGACACGCCCTGTCCCTACTTACAAAGAAAATATAAGATATGAAGGTGATAATCTTAGCCGGCGGTAAAGGGAGACGGCTTTATCCTTATACCGTGGTTTTGCCCAAGCCGCTTATGCCCATCGGTGATTTCCCTATTCTGGAGGTTACCTTAAAGCAACTTAAAAGTTACGAACTTGTTAACGTCACCTTGGCTGTAGGACATCTGGGCAATTTAATTCAGACCTATTTCGGTGATGGATCTAAATGGGGGGTAAACATCGAATATAGCTTCGAGGAAGAACCTCTGGGCACAGTTGGTCCCTTGATCTGTTTGAATAATCTGGATGAAACATTTATGGTAATGAACGGTGATCTTCTCACCACCTTAAATTATCTCGATTTAGTCGAATATCACAAAAAACAGAATGCGATCGCCACGGTGGCATCACAGAAAAGATGGGTGGACGTCGACTTCGGCGTGATCCAAAAGGATAAAGATGAAAGAATGATCAAATATATTGAAAAACCCAGGTTGTCCTACCTGGTAAGCATGGGAATCTACGTGTTTGAGCCGGAGATACTCAACTTCATCCCCAAGGGTGAGAAATTTGATTTTCCTGATCTGATGCAACTTCTTCTAAAAAAGGATAAGAGAGTTGCCATCTATAAATCTGAGGATTTCTGGCTGGATATCGGAAGACCGGATGATTATCAAAGGGCGGTGGAGGAGTTTGAAAAAAACAGAAAAAGATTTCTGAGCGAAGAATGGGAAAACAAAAAACATTGACGATTTGAAAGAATTGATTTGCTAAATCGTAAAATAGAATAATTTTGGGCGAGATCTCTGAAAAAGTTAAATCAGAAAAGGTTTTATTGGAGTGTCAAGCTTTAGCTTGACCTAAAGCTTCCTTAAAAGAGAAAAACTTCAACTCGGTTCACCTAAAGGTGAACACTCCAATTTGCCCTTTTAAAGTAGTTTTTCAGAGACTTCTAAGCATGAAGATTTGAGAGAAGTGATAAAGGGGAAAGAAGCTTAAGTAGCGGAGCCTTTATAACTGTATCGTCGGAGCTTGTCTCCGACGAAAAACATTTCAGGGTAAGAATGCTCCCCGCGTAGCGGAGCCTTCATGGCTCCGCCCGGATGGGCGGTCGTCCGACCGCAAAAAACTTGTTGCGTGAGGCTATGAACGTATCCGAAAATGTAGTTGTTCATTTGAATCTTGAGACTCGATTCATCTAGCCCAATAAATTGGGCAGCTACGATTCTAAACCAAAAATCCGGGATAAAGGATGAAATGGAAGGTTGTTCTATCTGATCTGAACTTCGACCAGCGAGAACGGAAAATAGTTGATCGGGTGATAAAGAGCAGGTGGCTCACCATGGGTGAAACTGTGGAGAGGCTGGAGATAAACTTCGCCCAATTTATGGGAGCAAAGCATGCCATCGCGGTCTCCAGTGGCACTGCAGCTTTGCATCTGGCTATGAGAGCTTTGAACGTCAAACCGGATGACGAAGTAATCGTCCCGTCATTGAGCTTTGTTGCCTCTTCTAACGCCATCCTGTATGTGAGGGCAAAACCTACCTTTGTGGATATATGCGGATTGAATGACTTCAATCTGTCGTGTGATGATCTAATAAAGAAAATAACCCCTAAGACCAAAGCGATCGTGGTGGTTCATTACGGCGGTTATCTGGCGGATATGGAGCAGATTAAAAGGATCGCCAGAAATCACCAGCTTTTCATCATTGAGGATTCAGCTCATGCCATAGGAGCAGACTTAAGTTCAAAGATGGCTGGCACACTCGGAGACGTCGGCTGTTTCTCCTTTTTCTCCAACAAGAATCTGGCTACCGGTGAGGGAGGAATGATCGTAACCAGAGACGAACGGCTTGCCAGAAAGCTAAAACTTCTCAGGTCCCATGGAATGACCAGCATGACCTTAAACAGACACAAAGGTCATACCTATTCATACGACGTGGTGGAGCTGGGATATAATTATCGGATGACCGAGATATCTGCCGCACTGGGCATATTGCAGTTAAAGAAATTGCGTAAGGCTAATAAGAAAAGAAAGGTCTCGACAGACCTTTATATGTCGAATTTAGATGGGACTTTTGGCCTTTCCATTCCGTTTAAGGATTATCCACGAAAATCCTCCAATCATCTCTTTCCAATTCTTCTGAATAAGAACGTGAATAGAAAAAAGTTTATGGAGCTTTTGAAAAAGGAGGGGATCCAATCCAGTATTCATTATCCGCCCATTCATAAGTTTTCCTACTACCGAAAGAAACTAAAGGGAAGTCAGACCAAGCTTCCCTTAACCGAATACGTGGGAGCACACGAACTAACCCTCCCCCTACATCCTCTACTTGAAAGAAAAGATATTATTTTCGTCTGTGAGAAAATAAAAAAGAATCTTCCCAAAGCTTTAAGATGAATCTTATCGTCCTACAAGAGCCAAACGAAAGATGGGATGAGTTCGTCTCCGCGCATTCCAACCTGATCTTCCATACCTCCTTGTGGTGGAAAGTCTTAAAGGAAGGCTTCCGATGCGATATGCGATATCTGGTACTCGAAGAGAAAGGAGATTGGCTTTCTGCACTGCCCGGGATGATGGTGGGCAATCGATTCTTCAGGGTATTTTATTCGCTAATCCCCTATGGGGGAATTATTGGAGACAGAAAGCACATCCCTGAATTTTTGCGACTTTTGAATAATTGGGCAGGCAAGCAGAAAATTCAACGCATTCAGATCGTAGATGTAGCTATTAAGGAAAAGCAAGATCTGCCCGATTTTAACTGTGTGGAGTCATATCGGCACGTGCTGAAATTTGAAGGCAAATCCACAGATTTAATCTTCAAGGATTATAAAGATAGCTTGAAAAGAAACATAAAGACCGCACAAGGATCGAATCTTTGTTTTGACAAGATAAGATCGCCCGAAGAGGTGGAGCAATTTTATCGTCTCTATCTGGACTCGATGAGGAGAAACAAAGCATTAGTTAAATACCCCATTCATCTTTTCCATAAAATATATGACTTATTGGTTCCTGAATCTGCGGATATGTTTTTTGTTAAACACCAAAACCAAACAATAGCCGGGATGGTGGTAATTTTCTCAGAAGACACCGCTCATTATTTTCATGGGGGATCACTCACCCAATACTTGCATTTAAGACCCAACGACCTTTTGTTTCATCAGGCCATCAGAATTGCCAAAGAGAGGGGGAAATCATATTTTGATTTCTTGGGTTCGGACAAAAAACTCATATCTCTGATTCGGTTTAAGGATAAATGGGGAACAAAAAGAGAGGAGCTTTTGAACTTCCATAAAGACGTGGGTGTAATTCGCCCTTTTCTTTTTAAAATCGCATTAAAATTCGCGCAAACCCGGTTTGGCACTGCCATTCATAGAAGATTGAAATCGATCCATAAGAGGAACCCCGCATGAAAACCAGCTTTGGGCAACAGGCCTTCTCATCTGACGTTTTGAGTGATAAATCTTCTGTTTATCGGAAAACTAAGATAACTGCTGACTCAGATAGGAAAAGAAAACATTCTGTCTTAAAAAGGATTGTCGCCTTTGGGGTGGTTTTAATTATTTTCTTTTTTCTGGGCAAAAGCCTTTATCATAACCTGGGAGAATTAAGCGCTCATCCGTGGAGTATAAAACCACCTTTTCTTATCCTCTCATTTCTTTTCCTGGTGATCAATTTAGCCGTCTCCGCTTTTGCCTGGAAAAAGATCCTTTATTTATTTGGAGTTCAGTTGCCCTTTGATCAGGGCTTCAAGATAATGTTCGTTTCCGGCTTGGGAAAATACCTGCCGGGAAAGGTCTGGCTGTATCTTAGCCAGATATACTTATCTGAAAAGGCGAAAGTCCCTAAAAGTGTATGTATCTTCAGCATACTTTTGCTTTTTGGAGCTTATAATTTAGCCGGAGTGCTGGTCTTTATCCTCTCACTTTTCCTGTGGGATATGTTTTCGCCGGTGTTACTCTCTTCTCTTCTTTTTATGTTTTTCGCTTTCTTTATGATCATTTTCTCTCCCCGGATTTTAAACCGCATTTTGAAGGTTTTGATCCTCATCTTTAAAAAATTCAGGGAGGGATTGATTCCAGAAGATTTAATCACCCGCGGCGGAATAAGCCAGACAGGTCAAATCATATTAATTTTGATGGCTGACTGGATAATCTTCGGGGTAGCGGTTTATTTTTTGGTCAATTCTTTTTACCATATCGATCTTCTTCAAACCATTATATTATGTGGCATCTTTGCCATCTCGGTGATATCGGGAATAGTTAGTTTTTTCGTCCCAGCGGGATTGGGAGTCAGAGAGGGGGTTTTAAGTTATCTGTTGAGCCTGTTTGTGCCTATCTCCGCCGCCATTCTGATCTCTTTAGTCATGAGGGTATGGATGACCTTGGGGGAGTTAGCTTGCTTTTTTGTCGCATTGAAGATCAAAAAACCAGAACTTTGGTAAGGTATATCACACATGCGTAGCGAAGCCTTCACACTTCGTCTCCCGCCAAAGGCGGGATGTCGAAGGATGGCTCCGCACCCAGGTTCTTGAAGTGGGGGAAAGATGAAGACTCAACAACTACATCATTTTCAGACCGACGGTGAAACCTGGGAAAAACGGGCAGAGAAAGGAAAACTCCCCGCAGTTATTGATCCGGGCGATCTTAAGGGAGGAAAAAATTCCTATATCGATACCCTTCAAAAATCAGCTATCCAAAAGGCGCTGGGAAAAGAAAAAAGAGGGTTCATCCTCGATTTTGGCTGTGGAAGCGGAAGATTCTCAGATCTTTTAGCCCGAAGATGTAAATTTCTGCTGGGGTTGGAAATCACTCACCAGATGCTTCTTCTGGCAAAAGATGAAAGCCGATGTTCGAACTCTGGGTTTGTCCTTTTTGATGGATTGAACCTTCCCATAAAAGAGAGGAAGTCAGATGTGGTAGTCTCTATAAATGTACTCCAATATATTAGTGATGATTCCGAGCTAAAAAAGGTGCTCTCCGAGGTGCAAAAAAGCTTAAAACCCGGAGGCAAATTCATTTGTATAGAACAGGTAACCCAGAACAAAAAAAGATGGCAAAGAGACAAAAAAACATATTTGCACTTCTTTGAACAGAATGATTTCAAAAAAGTTGCCGATTATTCCATTAGAAAGGGTCATTTTTTGTTGCTTTACCCGATCTATTTGGGTCTAATCCCCAGAAGGTTGTTTAAGGCCGTGGCACAATTTGAAATGTTTTTAAGAAAAATCTTATGGCATTCGCTCTGGGATTACCATGATCATTTTTTCGAGATGCAAAAGATGTAACTCTCGCTTTGACCGTGCGTTCCCCCTTCCTGAACCAGGAAACTCGTTTAACGGTAGGGAAACTGGTATCGACACCAGAGGATTGCGATTTGATAGTCCCGGACAAAGGAACAAGTTTTATGGATGTCGAGCTTCAACTAACCAGCCTTGATACGAACATCGAAACCGATAGTCTATAACTAGATAATTGAGATGAGCACAATAACTCTAATCTTGATTATACTGCTTGGCTTAGCTCTGGGAAGCTTTTCAAACGTTTGCATCTACAGAATTCCCCAGAGAAGATCCATACTTATTCCCAGTTCTTTTTGTCCTAAGTGTGGGGCAAAGATTCGCCCTTATGACAACATCCCTCTTTTAAGCTACATCATCTTAAAGGGAAGATGCAGAAACTGCAAAGCCAAAATCTCTGTGCAGTATCCTCTGGTGGAATTCATCACCTCCGCCTTGTTAACTTTAGCCTATTTGCGCTTCGGATTGACCTGGGATTTTGCGGCAGGAGGCATTTTGATTATTCTCATGATTTTGACCTTCTTTATCGACTTAAAACACCGGATCATTCCGGATGTGCTCACCTTCCCCGGTATCGTCTTGGGCTTTCTTCTATCTTTCGTGGTCAAATCCCCGTCTGTTTTAAATTCAATTTTAGGAATCCTGGTGGGCGGTGGAATGTTTTATTTAGCTGCTATTTTAGGAGAGCTTCTTTTTAAAAAGGAGAGCATGGGGGGAGGGGATATAAAGCTGGCTATGATGCTGGGAGCATTTTTAGGGTGGCAGAAGATACTTTTGGTGCTTCTGCTTTCTGCCCTCTTAGGCAGTCTGATCGGTGGCACTACCCTATTCTTCTCAAAAGATGTAAAAGAAACTCGCACCATCCCCTTTGGGCCCTTTTTGGCTTTAGGTGCCATCATCGCCATGTTTGCAGGCGACGCTTTGATTTCCGCATATTTAAAGACTTTCTTTTAGAATCCGGGCCTTTGCTTGAGATCCAAAAGCAATTTTTTTTATCTTGTAGTCCTGAAATTCGTACCATAGAAAAACTTCCTGATTAACTTGCCTTCGCCAGAAACCTCTCCCCCTAGTTCCCCCTCTCCACTTCGTGGAGAGGGGTTCACCCTGAGGGGATTTCCCTCGATCCTGAGATCTTCGGGATCGAAGGACACCCTGAAGGGGACAAAGGGGGTAAGGTAAAGAATTGCTTAAATTTTTAAATCTTCTGTTCAATCCGCAAGAGATCATCTGCTGGTTTTTTGTTCTTTTACCACAAAACTAACCCCTCTTTATTTTATGCCGATAATTCAATAGAAACTTAAAATCAAGAATTTCTTTCAATAACAAAACAGGGGGGAAGTTGAGAATCAAAGATTTTTTCCACCTTAACTACGAATCGCAGATTCGCATCTCTTTAGTATTCTTTATACTTTTCCTGATTCTATTCAATTTTGGGACCGAATATCTTTTCCATCAGACCAAACAGATTCTAAAACGTGAAATTCACCAACAGCTTTCCACCGTGGCACATTCAGCCAGCCTCATCTGGGAAAGGAGTCCACAGTCCACACTATCCACAGGATCATCCTTGAAAAAAAACTTAATGGAGCTATCCTACAAATCAGGAGTCAACCGGATATCTTTTATCTCTCCAGATGGAGAGCCCTTAATCTCCTCCAGAGAGGTTCGTTCGACTGATGATCTTCAGATCTATCGAGGGGTGAAACCAGAGCTATCAAACCGCCTTCGCTCCATAGATAAGAATCAGACATTGGAGAAGGTCTTCTCTGATTTCTATGCGGATGGCTTGGGAAGAACTTATCTTTCCTGTTATTTGCCGTTGGAAACCCAAAGAGCCGAGAACAGAATCTGGGTGATGGTGGAAAAAGAAGTTACAGCTTTTGCGAACATCGAAAGAGTTTCCAGACTGAATGCTCTGGCTCGAACAGGTGGACTCTTTATCGCTGCTTTCCTCACCCTGCTGTTGATTAAAAACCTGCTCCGGCCTTATCGACACATGGTGAAAAAAGCAAAAAAGGAGATGATAATCCCTTCCTTGGAGAAAAGCAAAAAAGAGGGAGAGTTGGACGTTGCGGTGGGAATATTTGAACAGGTGATAGCTGAGCTTAAACGAAAAGAAAAGATTTTAGAGGAGCTTTATCAAAAGACAAATCGCAAAGCCAAAAACTTAGCCAGCTATAATGAGTATATTTTAAAAAGCATGACCTGTGGAATGATCATCACAGATCAAGGGGGAAATATCAGCCGGATGAATCATCCAGCAGAGACGATTCTGGAAAAATCAGAAAATATGGTATTAGGTAAACATTATAAAACCGTTTTCGGAGAAGAAAGTCCTCTTTGCTCTGCCATTCAGAATGCGCTTGCAGAACAAAAAACCTATTCTATTCCAGAGATCAAGCTAATGCAAAAAAGTGGTGAAAGCATCTCGTTGAGCTTAAGCTCATCAGCAGTTAAGGACGAGTTAGGCAAAATGCTGGGGGTGGTGGTTTTCTTAACCGATTTGACAGAGATAAAGAAATTGGAAGAGCAGATCGCTTTCAAGAATAAGATGGCGGCTCTGGGTGAGATGTCATCCGGTCTGGCACACGAGCTCAGAAATTCCATGGGAGCTGTCCTGGGTTTTTGCAAGTTACTCAAAAAAAGAAAAGACGATCCAACTTCACAAAACCAGGCAGTGGAGGGAATTGCCAACGAAGCCATGATCATGGAATCCTTGCTTAAAAGATTCCTTGCCTTTGCCAAACCTTTCCAGTTAAAGATAAAAGAAATCGATCTAAAGGAGATAATCCAAGAATGCCACACATCAGCAAAGGAAACTTTGAAGGAGAATAAGATAACTTTTAAATTTGACTCCGAACCCAATCTCCCTTCCATACTGGGAGATCGACTTCTATTGAAACAATGTTTCCAGAACCTGATGCAAAACTCTATGGAAGCCATGCCAGATGGAGGGGAACTACACATCTGGATTGGTGAAAAACAGCCTGCTTCTGGTGAAAAGTCAGTGATGGTGGAACTTTTCGACACCGGCTGTGGGATAGCAAAGAAAGATCATGACAAGATTTTCAATCCCTTCTTCACCTCCAGGGAAAAAGGAACCGGATTGGGATTGAGTTTGGTCAAAAAAATCGTCAGCCTGCACAACGGAAAGATAGAAGTGGAAAGTGAACTGAACAAGGGAACCACATTCAAAGTCTACCTGCCCTTAAAGTTAGTGATCAACCTCACTCAAGCGGATTCGCAGGGAAAAAACGACACAGAAACACTAGTTTACAACCATTCTACAAATATAAATGATAATCCAGAAGACATTTAATGTTCATCATTGCCAACATATGAAAATGAGGATGGAACTTTAGCTCCATCCTCACAATACTCCCCGTTCGAGACAAGCTCGGACGCTACGTGCTGCTATACACCGCGTCCTCCATTCACAAAACCATTGCATCGTCTTCTCTCTATCTTGCTGGAGGTGAAGCCAGCAGGGTTTTCACCCAGAGCTCCTGCTTTTCAGGTGCCTGCGGGCGGGAACCGCCCCGGCCGCCACCCCTACCTCCTATACCTCCGGGTGGGCCACCACCCATACCACCAGGTGGACCACCGCCCATCTTTTCCATCCTTTCCCGATCCGCCTTGCTCATGCCCCCCCACTCCAATCCAAGACAGATGACTTGCTCCGGCTCCACCCCGATGCCACAATCGAAAACATCGCCTTTCTCCAGCGGGATGCTGAATTCATACGTGTAGATGCCCTGGGGAGAGGCAAAACAAACAGCCGGACCGCCAGAACCATCGGCGCGCAAGGTTATTTCCTGATTGCTTTTTTTGTCGATGACGATGATTTGATCAGCCGTGGCTTCCTCCATTTCCAGAAGGCGCTGCTGTTGCTCTGGCGTTAAGGTCTCCCGGAAACCACCACCACTGGAGGCTTTCATCTTCTGTAACTCAGAAAGAGATGGCCCGCCAGTGTAACGGATGCCGAAATCCTTCTTCTTTTTACCGGAATTATCAAGCCAGAGAGTCACGCCGCCCATGCGAATGGCCCGTGCCCAAGCCTGGTTACTGAAACGGAAGAGAATGTAGAGGTTCTGGTTATCATTGCTCAAACCAAGCTGCACGCCGGAGTCTTCGAAATAGACGGTGGATCCACTGGGCCATTCGGTCATCTCGCCGTCCACCTTCAACGGCTCCGCCGACCAGTTGGTCTGTACTTCCTGAGGGCCACAGCCAGCTAACAGGAATGGGCCAGCCAGCGTTAACAAAAGGAGTGCTTTTCCACTCAGAGTAGTGAAATCCTTGTAACTCATTTTTTTGCCTCATCATTGACTGGTTAAAAACAGGGGGTAACCGAGACGTTCGGCCACCCCCACGCAATGAATATGAGTTTCAGGAGTCCCGATTTACTTGAGCAACACCATGCGGTTGGTCACCTCGTAGGGACCGGCCTCAATGCGGTATAAATAAACCCCACTTGCGGTCACATCTCCACTTTCGTTGCGACCATCCCAGCTTACGCTGTAGCTTCCTGCCGGTTGGTATCCCAGATCATAGGTGCGGATTAACTGTCCGGTGACGTTGTAAATTTTTATCCGCACATTTTCCGAAACACTCAGCGTATAGGCGATTTGGGTCTCCGGGTTGAAGGGATTCGGATAGCTCTGGGCTTGAATATTAAGCTCGGCAGTTGTCTTTTCAGAAGAGGTGCTCTCAGATTTCTCAGGCAGGTCAAAACCGTACTCCTGGAGCATCTCATCAATTGCAGCGCGAATCTCCTCACGGGAAGCATCTTGGCTTCGCATCTCTCTGATCTTTTCCCGAACAGCTTCTCTCTGCTCTCTGGTGAGATCTTCCCAGAAGCCGCCCGGACCGGGACCAAAACCACCCCGACCACGCGGTCCAGGCCAATCCTCAGGCAACTCGATACCGTAGCCTTTAAGCATCTGAGCTTTCGCAGACCGAATCTCTTCACGGGTAGCACCCTGACTTCGCATCTCTTCTTTCTTCTCCCGAATAGCTTCCCTCTGCTCATCGGTCAAATTGGCCATAAAGCCACCCCGATTGTGTCTCAAACCTTCAGAACCACCCAGCAGACGGCACTTCTCAGGCAACTCGATACCATACCCTTGGAGCAACTCAGCTACTGCAGTTCGAATCTCCTCACGGGTAGCATCCTGGCTTCGCATCTCTTCTTTCTTCTCCCGAATAGCTTCCCTCTGCTCATCGGT
>CAYOFL010000062.1:0-17447 GCA_964403165.1 uncultured Ignavibacteria bacterium | reverse complement strand
TGCTTATGCTGATGCAGAGGCAACTGGCAAGCTTGAGGGAGCAGGTTCGCAAAAGTCTGGAAAATACAGGTCAGATACTGAGTCAACGATTTGAAACTACCAGCAAAACCGTAAGTGAAGTCCAGACGAATTTAGCCCGGTTGGAGGAATCGAATAAAAAAATATATGAGGTGGGCAAGGACATCTCCAGCTTACAAGAGATATTGAAAGCTCCCAAGATCAGAGGAGGCATAGGTGAATTTCTTTTGGGCGATCTTTTAAGCCAGATTCTGCCTTCAAAACATTTCAGCCTGCCTCATACCTTCAAAAGCGGTGAGAGGGTGGATGCGGTCATTCATCTGGGCAAAAGACTGGTTCCGGTGGATTCAAAGTTTCCTTTAGAAAACTTTCGCAAACTTCTGGAGGCAGACTCAGACCGGGACAAGAAAGTTTACCGTCGCAGATTTATCTCCGACGTGAAATTACACATAGATGCAATCGCAAAAAAATACATCCTTCCGGACGAGGAAACTTATCCATTCGCTCTGATGTATATCCCGGCGGAAAATGTGTATTATGAAACCATAATCAAAGAGCAGGATGCAGAGGATGGGAAAAGCATTGCCAACTATTCCATGCAGAAAAGAGTGATACCAGTCTCCCCCAATACTTTTTATCTTTATTTACAAACCATCATTCTGGGACTCAAGGGGTTGGAGGTCGAGAAAAATGCAGAAGAGATCCTCTCTGCCCTGGGTAGATTGAGAGTTGATTTTGACAGGTTCGGTCGCGATTTCGGACTTATCAGGACTCATCTGCGTAATGCCACTGTCTGCTACGAATCGGCTGATAGAAAACTACAGAGATTTGAAGATAAACTTAAACAGGTGGAATCCACGCCATCTGAGGGTGAACTTCAGGGGACTGACACGCCAGAAGAAATAAAAGAGACGAAAGGCTCAACCGAATAGTTGAAACCTGTTTTTGCTGGTTGTTGGTCTTCAGCCATATTCGGATTGTTGCTTTCCCTTTCGGGCAAAAAAGAAAAAAACTACAAAATCGTTGACAGGATAACTAAAAGTAGTTTTATTAAATTGTAATCCCGAAGGAAAAACTTTCAATGGAGGAAAGCATATGCCTAAGTCGGTGATTCAGACGGCAAATGCTCCCCGGGCAGTGGGACCATATTCACAGGCGATCAAGCTGGAGGGAGAGTCTTTGATCTTCGCTTCCGGCCAAATTGCACTGGACCCCAAAACCGGTGATAGAGTCCACGGGGGGGTCGTTCAGGAGACCAGGCGGGTTTTGGAGAATCTTAAAGCTGTGCTGGAGGCGGCGGGATCCAGTCTGGAGAAGGTGGTGAAAACCACGGTTTTTTTGCATAGCATGGACGACTTCGGAGTGATGAACGAGATATATAGCCAATACTTCAAAACCGATCCCCCTGCCAGATCGACCATCGAGGTCTCCCGTCTGCCAAAGGGAATGAAAATCGAGATAGAGGCGGTGGCTTACACCTAAGAGCTACCAGCCCGTCAAGTCCACGGACAGAAAAAATCCTGCTTTGCTTCTGTTTTTCCACTGACATCGATTTTCTTGATCAGGATATTATTGTCTTGCTCAGAAGTCAGGAACATTATAGGAGATTTCTATAGTTTTCACCAATCTTCAGCGAATTTTCTTGCCAGATGGCAGAGCATTTTATACATTAAATATGTTTGAGCGATAACTGGTCAAGGTTAACAAACCAAGGAGCGGGTTTTAGATTTCCGGCGTTCATATTATCACACGGAAGTGGATTTTTTTATCTTCAGCGAAAGATCATTACTCAAAACTAAAAGTAACAGCTTGCCATTGCTTTTCTGATAGATTCTGTAAGCCGTCCCCCAAAATAAAGATCCGATCATCAAAAAGTTGGTCTATCTTCTCTTGGAAAATGAAAGGAGACAAAGATGTCTAAGTATGATCGGCTGTTGTACGTTTTAAATCTTTTAAGAGGACGACCCGGGCTTTCCGCAAGTCAGTTAGCCCGCGAATGCGAAGTTACAGAGAGAACCGTTTACCGTTACATAAACTCCCTATCATCGGCAAACATTCCCATATATTTTGATAGAGGCTACCGGCTTCTTTCGGATGCCTTTCTGCCGCCTCTCAATTTGACCCCAGACGATTATCTGGTTTTGAAAATGGCTCTTTCCTCCTCAGTTTTTGCAAGCCGAAGTCCTCTGCGTAAACCGGCAAAAAGTGTATTAGCCAAAATAGAAGCCAATTTGGGCTCGACAGTAATGAAGGATTTAGATAAACTTAGAGATGTTGCCTCCATAAATATCAAATCCACCTCCGATTTCTCCAGGTTGAGTCTATCGTTTAAGCTGATCAAGCAGTCAATCTTAAACCGAAAAAGCCTCAAGATCGTTTATGAATCACTCCAGTCCGGAGAAAGCACAAGGCAGGTTGATCCCTACAGCCTGGTTTACCGAAGACATGCCTGGTATCTGGTAGGATTCTGCCACAGGCGAAATGAGATCAGACTCTTCCGGCTCAACCGCATAAAGAAAATCACCCTTTTAGACAAAAGTTTTCAGAGGAAAAAAGACTTCTCTTTGTCTGAATTCTTTAAGGATAGCTGGGAGCTTTACCAAGGAGAGCCGGTAGACGTGAGGATCAAATTCAAGGGAATTGCCGCAAAGGTTATAGAATCGGGACAACATCACCCTTCGGAGAAAACCAACAAATTGAAAGATGGTTCCCTGGTATATGAGGTTAAAGTCAATGGAATAGAAGAGATCCGCCGATGGGTTTTGGGATTTGGTGAAGATGCAGAGGTGTTAAAGCCTCAAGAGCTAAAGGAAAAAATTAAATCGACCATCGAAAAGATGAAACGATTTTACAGGTGAGTTATTGGTACTAATCTGGAAAAAGCTTAGAGCTTTTCGATCTTCCATATATTTTTTTGCAGTGTAGGAGTTCTTCAATCCTCTGAGTAAAAATACTTCTATCTTTTGTCTCTTTTTGTAGAATTCGTTCTATTCCAGATAGAAAGTTTGGGAAAAGGCATCTTTCTTTCCAAAATTTCATATGTGATCTTCGACCCGTTATTTGTATATTCCCCTGAAATCCTTATTCTTCCGCAGAATTTCTGGGGCAAAAAAATCCTCTCCCAACAAAAAAACTGAAAATCCACTGACAGAGTTTGACAGGTTGATAGGCGATATTTTTAATGTGGTAATTTTTAGCAAATAGTTCATATCTATCTATTAGCACAGGCGGTTTACTAAGGTTGGAGGAAAACAAGCATCAGGATTTCAAAGCAAAGAGAGGAAAATCCCGAAAGATGCGGGATAGGGTCAGCTTTGAAGGGGACGGGAGCTGACCCTCCCCCTTTGCTTTTTTGTCTTACGGGATACCTCCCGCATACAGGTATAAAAAGTTATTTACAAATAACAAAAGGATCAGAAATATTCTGATCCTTTGTCATAACCTCTAAAACTGTCAACGAAGTCTAATGCGAAATCGACGGTTGTTCTATTTTTGTTTTTCGTCCCTTTCGTCGGATTGGCGCTCAGGATTACCGACAGGTGGTTATTTCTGCTTGGCCAAGATCATCTCTATCAGTTCGTCATTCTTGCTCTTGACTTCTTGATAAATCTCCGACGCCAATTCCTTGGCAGAATAGTAGTTTCCGGCGTCGTACTCGGCTTGCGCCTGTTTTAGCTCCTCATCCCACCTGGATATCTCGTCAGTCAGTTCCCTCTTACTCTTGGGGATTCCCCATTCCTTGGCCTTGCTTTGAGTGTCTTTGAGTTCTCCCCTGACCTTGGTGATTTCCGCAAAGAAATCTTCGACATCAGTCTTGGCTTCCTCCTTCTTGATTTGAGCCTGGGAGACCGCCTGATCAGCCACTGACTTGGCATCCTTCAAAAGCTTTTTTGCCTCTCCATATTTCTTTTGGGCAATTAGATTCTCAGCATCGATAATGGAGTTTTCAGCCTGGGTAAAAAGATCTGCCGCATATTTATCCGCCTCAGCCGCTCTGGCGTTTTCTAAGGCAGCTTTGGCAGCCGCCAGCTCGTTTGTGGGCTCTCCAGCGCACCCCAGAATCAGAAGCAAAACTGGAAAGAGCATCAAACCGACAACCCAAATCCCTTTCTTCATTTGGACGCACACTCCTTTCTTTCTTGAGTATTAAAGGTTTATGATTACTTTATCTTTTTACAGATGACACCGCCTTAAAAAAACGTTCTTTCTTCTTCGAATTGGCACTAATATATATGCTTGAATTATTTTGTCAAGCAATTTTTCTGAGAGCTCTGAAAAGAGGTTTGCAGATATATTGTAACCAATCTTAGACAGAGGATAATTATCTATTATGAGTGGTACTAATTCGCCGCATCGATTCAAGGATAAGCGATTTTGACAGCGCGTATGAGGTGATACCCCTTTTTCTGATACCCGGGATTCTCGTCCCGGTGCTTAATATTGATTCCTTATATCTCAAATGTAAACTGTTTCATATTAGTTTAAAAAACGTGATATCTTAAAATATAAGGCTTGATGATCTACGGATTGATTCTTCGGCGAAATTATTCTGGAGGCGAACGCCTGATTCTCTATGAAGACTTCAATTGTGTTCACATAAAGGATCGAGTGACAACAGGGAAGGAAATTTTGTGCTGGCTTCATCCGTAGTCAGATGCTCTATCATCGCCCTAAATTTCGGGTAGACACAGAGGTTTGCCCCTACATATAATTCAAGGTTACATCGCAACTTTGTTTACCCTGAACGCAGGCGAAGGGCACATCATGCCTTTTTCTACAAGTAAAAAAGCCAGAACCTAACTTAAGTTAGGTTCTGGCTCTTGTTTGCGGTTGGTCTTATTATCCCGTTGATGAGGAACACCAACGGGAAGCGAAGAGACACAATCCCAGAGTTAGGGTTATAGAGGCTGACTCTTCTCCTTGCACACTATGCCAAGCTTTTCCAACTCCTCTAAAGCCGGCTGGTAGATGGTGGGGCTTACTGGAATATGCACACCTGTGTCTTTTATCCTTCCGTTCAGGATCATAGCTGCACCTATGGCGGCAGGCAAGCCCACGGTTCTCGACATAGCTGAGTCGCCATTGGGGATGCCATAATCTATCAGGGTGGAGGTGATCTTCTCTTTCCTGTTTTCCGGATATTCAGCTGTAAAATCATGATGCAGGATGATCATGTCTCTCTCCCCTTCCTCATATTTGAGCTTCTCTAAAAGACGATTGGCAAAAACATCCAAAGGAGAACTTTTCTCAAATGGGATCATCTCGTCACCCAAAAGACCCAGCCATTCAAATCGCTTAATGGGCTCTGAATCTCCCTCGATCTTCAGATAGTTGGCCAAGTCTTTCTTTAGATCATCTCCCTTCTCTTTTTTGATCAACTTCCTCAAAAAGTCAGCGTAGGAAAGTCCCTTCACGTTTTGTTCTATCTCATCCAAAAGTCCCAGATCCACGACCTTCTTCATGGTCTGGCACCAGCCCGGATATCGCAAGGTTCCGCGGTACATGGAGTCGGCATCGGATATTCCATATATCTGGACGTATGGAACTGAGTCTCGATTAGGATAAGCCTCAAGCGGGGGCAATCCCTCTATGTCCATGGGCCAGAAATGAGAGAAAAGATCCTCTGATGCGATCTTCACTTCCTTTTTGTCTTTGAGGTAACGAGCGGAGTTTTTCCCGGCAAGAACCACTCCGCGTGGACTCCAGGAGAACTTGTAACCCCAGGGATTGGTGTTTGCCTCCGGAGCCGGCAGCCCCCCGCAATAGGAGTAGAAACTGGCGATCCGGCCTCCCTTGTTCTGCACCCCGTGGATGATCCTCATGGCGGACATATGGTCAATTCCCGGATCCAGTCCGATCTCATTTAAGATAAGCACACCCACGTCTTTAGCTTTTTGATCCAGCTTCTTCATAGCTTCGCTTACATAAGAGGTGCTCACCATGTGCTTTTTAAGCTCTATACAGAGATCAGCTACGGTGACATGATGGGTGTAGGGGACCATGCTGATTGTCAGATCGGAGTCAGATATCAGATTTCTTAAAGTGGCGGTATCATTCACGTTCAGAGGCTGGGCTTCTCCTCTGGGATGATCGCCAACTAGCTTCTCCGCTTTGCTTACCGTGCGACTGGCGACCTTCACCTGAAAATCAGGCTGATCCAAAAGATACCTCACCAGGGGTTTTGCTACCAGCCCAGCGCCTAATACCAAAACCTTTTTCATCTTGCTTCTCCTTTGTGAAAGAATCCACTAATTACAAATTATTAGCTGTATAACGCAATGCTTGGGGAATAGTTTGGGAAAACCGTTACTTCTCATTTGAGAATAAACCTTATTGATTACGAGTGTGAATAACTCCTGAAAATGGTGAAAAGATTTACCTCAAGCTTTTCACAAGAAACTTTGCATATAATGATAATCAGGGGTAAGTTCCCCGTGATAGACGATCACCGCATTTTTGATGGGAGGAGGAAGCGCACATCCATCGAAATTGACTGAAAAATCGGCTTTCACAATTTGGGGAATGAAAGGCTTCAAAACCCGGCTGAAATCTAAAGACGCCTCCCTGCTTATCTCGCAGGGAAGATTATCCACCGCCAAAATCACCAAACCCTTTCCCTTGTATCCATCAGTTACCTTTTCTTCTCCGGGATTATAGACATAAACCGGATTATCTGGTGCCGTCCCTTTAACGGTGCATTCTATTGAGCCCTCGATATCACAACTGATGTCCCCTATAACCTTTAAGCGAGGATTCTTATCCTCAGCATACAGCTTCTTTAAGAATTTCTTTGTCACCAATCTGGGGTAACGTTCATCCCAGTAAATGCAGTTCACCAGAACAGTAAGATGAGGGATATAATTTTCAAATTGAGAGCGGTATTTTTCCGGATAGTCGTAATAATCCTTCAGATCAAAAAGGTCTTCCCGTGAGATCGGCTCCACTATGTGTTCCTCTTTGAACACCACCTTGTAGATGTGCCTTTTGGAGAAATCGGACTGCTTATCCACAGAAGAAATCTCATGGGGACTGATTTGCTTATGAGGCAAAAGATCGAGTATCTCCTGGGCTCCGGAAGAAACATGTCCATAACCGGTAACCCCGAATATAAGGGGAGTCAACAGCTCCGGCAGACCATCTGTTTTGATCTTTTCTCCCGCCTTAGATATGCCTTCCTTGGCTTCTGCTAAGCTTTTGTATTTATAGGCATTTTTGATTTCTGTGAAAGGGTTGGGAATACCCTCCCAGGTGAGCCTTTTCCCCAGTGCCCACAGAGTATCTATCATCCCCGCCAGTCCGGCATGTCGTCCGAAGAAGATCAAGCGTCTTCCTTTTTCGTCTGTCACCTTCTCATAATCGATCAGATTACACCCCAGCTTCATCATCCTTTTTAGCATGGGTATATTGTGCTTTTGTCCCTTGATGGTATGGGAGAAAAAGACGTAGGTCTTTTGGGGCTGGAAAAAATCTGTGGGGATTTCCTTCACCGCAAAGATGATGGAGCATCCAGAGAGATCTTCTTTAACTTTTGCTCCAGCCTGAATGTATTCATCATCAGAGAAGATGCGGATCAAGGAGGGTTGTAAATATACATCTATTGCATGACTTTCTATCAATTCCTTCACATGCTCAGGAATTAAGGGCACTCTTCTTTCCCATCTGTTTTTATCTTCCCGTCGGATTCCTGTTTTGTATTTTATCTCGTCTCCTTCAAGTCAACAAAAAAACAAGCTTTTTGCTGCGAATCGTTCATGAGCCCCTGAAATAATGGACTATATTTAATAAAGAGAGGTGGATTTGTCAAGCGGATTCGCCTGCTTGGAACATTGCCCAAAATGCAAGAGGGGTGATTAGGCAAAAATTTGGTAGCTTGACAGGCTACCAATCATGGAAAAGAAACTGTTAGAGGATGCATAAACTGGGAGGAGAGGGTAGGCGCAGGCTTCCCTCGGACTGAGTCCCTCGGGACGAACGTCAGCCTGCGGAGATGGGATGAGAATTGTAAAATTTACACAGGTGGCTTGCAATTAGATTTTAAACCAGCACCTAACTTATGCTTTGGAGTGCGGAAGCGAAGTCGAAGATCCCGCCCAGACGGGCGTCCGTCTGGACGCTTCGCGGGGCTTCCGCAGCGCCCCGCCAAAGGCGGGGCGCACTCCTTTTCTTACTCTTTTCCAAATCGCCAAGATAATTAGTTGATAACCATAAGTTAGGTGCTGACACTTGAAACCTTGTAACTCTCAGCAGAATAGATTATGATTCTATCCCCCAGTTTCACAATTCTAATACAACTCAGAATTTAATTGACATGCACTATGATCATGTGGTATATGTGACAAAGAGAAGTTTATCATTTGAGAAAACTAAGGAAGGATTTCTAAAAAATCAATCTCTACAGAAATCATGAGGTCTTATCTAGTTACTAAAATGCATAATTTGCTTTTCACCAAAATTAGTTGGGCTGTAGCGGAAGGCTTTAGCCTTCCATTGTGGGGATATGTCAATAAGTCCGTTTGGAAACCTAAAGGTTTCTGCTACATTTCATCTTCACCTCAAATATCAAGGAGGATACCATGCTGAATTCAACGCTAATGAAAATTTGGTTGAGACTAAAAATATTTATTTTCATCTTTGTTTTTCTTCCCTCATCTCTTTTTGCACAGGATGAATTTCTTCCAGCAATTGAGGACACATTATGTCCCACGGATTGGCTTTATGCTGGTCCATTTTCCATAGGTGCCCGGGAGGGGATAGTCGGGGTAATCGAAGATGTGGAGAATTTTCGACCACAGGAAGGAGATGAGCATCCCAGCATCCTGCCCCAGGGTGGAAAGGTGGGTTGGAAGAAGATAACTCCAGACTCTTCAGGTTGGGTAAAGCTGGAGTATGAAAACGTATGGTGGGATACCCTGATGAGTTACTATGGGGTGGCAGGGATTCTGGATGCCGGATATGCCTACACAGAATTTGAAAACACAGGCAAAAAAAGAGCTTTGGCAATTGCCGAGAAGGTGGGCTCCTTCTATTTAAACGGAAAGCGCTTTCGAGGCGATCCTTATGCTCACAAGCTGGTCAGGACTCCGGTGATCTTAGAAGATGGGATCAATCGGGTTTTAGTGCCGTTAAGCGGATTTGGGGATCATCGCTTCATGTTCAAGCTTATTCCTGTCCGGAATGAATCCATTCGGACGCCCGCTCCGGTGATGCTTATTCCCAAAGATGCAACTTTACCCGACATAATTGAAGGTGAAAAACAAAAATCATGGGCTGGGGTTGTCATCCTTAATACCACGTCAAAAAGATTGAAAGATGTCAAGCTCTTCATAGGAAGCGGGCAATTCTTTAAAGAAAATGAGGTCACAATTCCCTCTCTTATGCCCCTCTGTATTAAAAAAATCCCTATTACAATAGAGGTAGTTGAACCTTTAAGCGGAATGGACACAACTTCCATTAGGGTCAAAGTCTCTTATCAGGACTTCTCTTCAGAAGAACGTCTTTCTTTAAGAGTAAGGGAAAACGGGGATTCGTATAAAGTGACATTCATATCGACAATAGACCATTCCTGCCAATATTATGCCGTTCTCCCTCCGAAGGATTATGATCCTCAAAGGAAATATTCTCTTATCCTGACCCTGCATGGGGCCGGAGTAGAAGCTTCGGGCTTGGTGGATTGTTACGGTCAAAAGGATTGGGCTTTTGTGGTTGCTCCCACCAACCGACGGAGATTTGGATTTGATTGGCAGGATTGGGGAAGGCTGGATGCCCTGGAGGTTCTGGATCTGGCAAAAAAAACCTTCCCTATTGATAGCAACAGAGTTTGTCTAACCGGTCATTCCATGGGAGGACACGGGACCTGGCATATTGCCCTGACACACCCTGACCTGTTTGCCGCCGCCGCTCCATTAGCCGGGTGGACCTGCTTTCAGCTTTATATCCCCTGGTTTCTGCAAAAAAGCTACATGTTTGCCGAGCCGGGACAGATTGCCATAAGAGACATGAGCCTAAGAGAGGATTTTGCCCCCAATTTTGTGGAGAATGCCTCAAATCTCCCAATCTTCATCTCCCACGGAGGCAACGACGATAATGTTCCCACGGTGCACTCCAGACTTTTCGTCTCTCTTTTGGAAGAGTTGGGCTATGAGTATCATTACAAGGAAATTCAGGGCAAAGGACACTGGTTTAATCTCGATACTCTGGACAATATCGTATGTGTGGATGATCCTGAGCTTATGGATTTCCTGAAAAGTAAAAAAAGAAATCTCTTTCCCAAACATGTGATCTTCAAAACCACTGATATAGGGCAGAGCCATAAAAGTTATTGGGTGGAAATTATCCAGCAAGAAAAACCATTCTTTGAATCCCGGATCGAAACAGAGGTAAAAGAGGGAAAAATCGAAGTAAGAACCAAAAACGTCCACCAGTTTGCTTTATCTTTATCGCAAGAGCTCCTTCCTTATGGCAGGATTGCTTTCCTGATAGATGGGAAAAAGATTGGCTACATCCTCAAAACCAACGAAAAGTTAACTTTCTACAAAAAGGGCAATAAATTTCGAATAGGCAGGATTAAACATCGTCCTTTGAGAAAATCAACTGAATTTTACGGTCCCATAAAACAGACTTACTTTTCTCCCTTTGTGCTGGTTTATGGCACAAAAGGAGACTCGATTGTAACCGAGATAACGCTTCATCAAGCCCGGCTGGAGGCAGGCCGATGGTGGAGAAGGGCAAATGGCTTGGCAGAAATACTCCCGGATACTGAAGTGACCTCAGAGGTAATGGAGAATTATAACTTAATTCTTTTCGGAGGACCGGAAGAGAATTTCGTGACCGCCAAACTAAGCAAACGTTTGCCCATAAAAATAAAAGATCATAAAATCTTATTTGGGAAAAAAGAGATTTCTGGCGATGGGATAGCAGTTGAGTATATCTATCCGAATCCAGCCAATCCAGAGAGATTTGTGTTCGTTCACCAGGGAGTGGGTCTGACCGGACTGAAGCTCTCCACTTTTTTCACGGCTTTATACTCCGGGGCTGGATTGCCCGATTTCATCATCTTTGATGATAAAGTGAAACACAAAGGTTGGGGTGGGGTTTTGTGTGCTGGTTTTTTCGACTCTGACTGGCAGATAGATGAAAAGCTAACTTATCTGCAGGAATAAAAAAGAGGAGAGTCTATTTCCCTCTCATTTGCAAGGAGATTCATATGAATGCCCCGCAGGGTTAGGGTAAGGTTGAGGTTGAGCAAACACAATACGCCACCTTGTTGGGGCGGGGGTTGAACCCTTCAGGGCAAGCCTTCAGGACGAGCCCCCGCCCCTTCTCTATATGGACAGGGGTACAACCCCTGTCCGAACAAATGAGTCGATATAAATATCGAAAAAAAGAAGCCAGCATCTAACCTTAAAATGTTTTTTTAAGGTTGGGTGCTGGCTTACCCTGCACCGTATGATGCAGGGCTTACCCCCCTTATCCTTCTTTCTTGAGTTTAGGTAAATCGACAGCCGAACTTTTTATTGATTCAATTATTAGTTTCCTTTTTTGCGGTCTGCAAGACCATCTTCACAATGTCCAGAAGGCGTTCACAGCTAAAAGGCTTCTTCACATATAAAACTCCACCTACCTGAAAGCTTTTTCCTTCATCGCTTCGGGCATCCATGCCGGTCAAAAATATTACTGGGATGCTCTTGGTCTTTTGGCACTCTTTCAACTCTCCACAGATCTCATAACCATCCATGGAGGGCATCATGATATCTAAAAGGATCAGATCGGGCAGAAATGTTTTGGCTCTTTCTATCCCGATCTTACTGGAATTTTCAGATTTCACCTCGTAACCGGCGCCCTCCAAGAAAGTTTCGATTATATCGGTGATCTCCGGCTCATCATCGATTACCAGAATTTTAGCCGGCTTGACCTTTCCCACAGATCCTGCAGAGCTGCCTTCAGCGACTTTGGTGATCTGCGATGTGTTTGTTGGATTTGACTCGTCAGATTTTGAATTCAACATAGATTCCCTTTCTGGTAAAATTCTATTCTTCGGTCTTCAAAAAGATGATTACGCGGGGTGACCTTTTTATCCTTAGCTAAATGCGGATCGATGTCCACCGTCCATACCCCCTCTTGGCATTCATCTACATTCGCCAAGATATTTCCTTTGGGGTTCACTATCTGACTGTTCCCGGTGAAAGAAAGTTTCACGTCTGCCATCTCTTCAGTGCCGGTTCGGTTGGCAGTAATAGCGAACACCCCATTTTCAATACATCTGGTAATCATGGCGCTCTGGCAATAGGGGAGGACTAAATTAGAAGGATGACATATGATCTCCGCTCCCTTCAAAGCCAAAACCCTTGCCACCTCCGGAAAGATCCAGTCAAAGCAGATCATCATTCCCACTTTCGCACCGCCGATATCGAATACCTCCAGTTCCTTATCGCCAGGAGAAAACCACAATTTTTCCCGATCAAACAGATGCAGTTTTCGATAGACTAAAAAATCTCCTCCGGGCGTTACCAGAACCGAGGAGTTAAAGAACCTGTCACCCTCCTTTTCTGCGATTCCAAACACAAGGTTTACATTCTCCTGTGCCGCCAAGTTGGCCATCTTCGAGAATGTGGGTCCCTGCGGAATGATTTCAGCTGACCTCTTGAGTTCCTCCTGGTTTTCAAACAAGTAGCCTGTATTGAAAAACTCCGGAAGAACCAAGAGGTCAGCTTTTACCCCCCTTATTGAGCTTATCGCTCGTTCTACATTTTCGTCTTTCCTCCCCAAGAAAGGAAAGAACTGAAAGAATCCTACTTTCACTATCGCTCCTTTTTATTTTTCGACCTTTTGCCTTCAGACTTTAGCTTAAGGAAACAAAAAGTGGGAATATGTCAAAGGTTTTTGCATAAAAGCCTCGTCATTCGAGTTCAGATCATCCGAGAGCTTAACGAATTTAACCTCACCCCCCGTCTCCCTCTCCATCCTTCGACAAGCTCAGGACGGTGAGCGAAGTCGAACCGTGAAATGGAGAGGGGGAGAGGTAAAAAAAGCATAAAGATTTTGTCTTTGGTGCAAAAGACGTGGTCATATCTGATATTTACACTTCTATCTTCTGCACTTCTTGACAATTGCCTTTTTGATGTTAACTTAATCTTAATGATTGACGAATCTTCAGCACAAACTCATTTCGCTCGAAAGCATTTTAAACGAAATTTCTTTTTGGGGGTCTCCAATGGGGTCTTGTTCAATTTCGCCTGGGCTTTTACCAGCACCTCAACCGTGTTGCCTCTTTTCATCAGCCAGCTTACCCCCTCCCAGATCCTGATAGGCTTAGCCTCCACCCTGGAAGCATTGGGATGGTTTCTTCCCCAGATTGCCATTGCCGCGATAACCCTGCACCGAAAAAACCAGAAGCCGATTTATATCAAAACCGCCTTTCTGAGGGGCGGATCATTTTTCCTTTTCGCCATCCTGGTATTCTTTTTAGGAAAGGAGGGTCCCACCTATCTTCTGGTTACCTTTTTCTTTTTGTTTTCCCTTTATTCCTTTGGCGGTGGTCTGGCTGGCGTCTCTTTCACCGATATAGTGGGCAAGACCATTCCTAAGGAAAAAAGGGGGAGCTTCTTTGGGGCCAGAATGCTTGTCGGCGGGGGGCTGTCTGCGCTGGCCGGATTTTTGATTCAGAGAATTTTAAAGCTTTATGATTTCCCCCAAAATTTCGGAATCCTGTTTTTGATGGCGTCAGCTTTAATCGTTCTTGCTTTAATCTCTTTCTGTATGGTCAAGGAACCTCCAACAACCAGGCGACCTGAGAAAAAAAGCATCAAGAAAAACCTACTTCTGGGTTTTGAGATCACAAAGAAGGACAAAAACTATAGGATGCTTCTTTTAACCAGGGTAGCCATTGGATGCTATGTGATGGGGTTGCCGTTTTATATCATCTATGCTAAAAAATATCTCTTAATTCCTACCAGCCTGGCGGGTGTATTTCTGACCGTGCAGATGGTGGGCTATCTCTCTTCCAATCTCTTGTGGGCATATTTGAGCAACCGGAAGAACAACAGGTTGGTTCTGGTATTGTCCGCCTTTTTTTCCGCGATATGTCCACTTTTGGTTCTTTCCAATATGGCGTTGGGAATTCCTCTCTGGGCCTATGGTGCGATTTTCTTCTTTCTGGGTGCCACCATCAGTGGGCTGGATCTTGGTTATATGAATTATCTTCTCCAGATTGCCCCGGAGGAGAGACGACCAATCTATGTGGGTTTTCTGAACACGGTGGTGGGACCAACCATCTTTCTGTCGGCGGTGGGCGGACTGATAATACAGGTTTTTTCCTTCACCGTCCTGTATGTTCTTCTGTTTTTGGCCTCTCTTCTCTCAATCTTTCTTTCACTTTCCCTTAGAAGAACCGAGTAAGCGGATTTAGATTCGTGTCGGGTAGCTTCGCATCCCTACTTATGGCTACGGCACTGTGATTTTTCTGGAGTGCCCCGCTTTAGCGGGACAGAAAAAGTCAAGCTGAAGCTTGACACTCCACAGGAAAGCTAAAGATCATTTGTCAATTTGGATTCATAGGAAGTCAACTGATCTTCCGTTACCGTAGGGGCGATGCTCTGCCATCGTGCCAAATCAGACCGAAAAAAAGAATCGTCACAAATTCTGCTTATCCTGATTGTAGGTGAAGGGTGTGTGATTCTTCCTTCCAAGACTGATTAAAGTCGCTTCTTTTAGAAGAAAACCAGAACCTAACTTAAGAACCAGAACCTAACTTAAGTTAGGTTCTGGTTCTATACTTCAGATTATCCAAGGATAAAATTAAGCAGACCCCCGACTATCAAAGCGGAACCGATCATAATGGCAGCAGATTTCATCATGTCCTTGATTCCCATCTCTTTTACTAACACAGCGAAGGTGGCAACACAGGGGAAGTACATGGTCAGAACCACACTGGCGACCACCAGTTGTGTAAGATCCAGACCCAAAGGAAGTAGCATGCCCACCGCCACGTCTTTTCGCAAGAATCCGATGATCAAAGCGCCTATTGCATCCTGAGGTAGACCTAGGACTCCGGTGACAACGGGAGAAGTGAGTCGTCCTATAAATTGGATTATTCCCAGAGAATACAGGATATTGGTGAAGAACACTCCTAAAAGGACGAAAGGAATTGCTTCCTTCAAGAATCCTCTGATTCGCATCCACAATTTCTTGAGCAGTGCTCCCCAGTAAGGCATCCGATAGGGGGGGATTTCGACGAAAATCTCCGGACTTTCACCTTTTGAAAGTCGGTTCAACAAAATCCCCAACACCACCCATACCACGAAAAGGGTTCCAAAGACCAGCCCTAATCCTTTGTTCCCATATCTTCCCACCAACCCCACCACCATGGCGGTCTGCGCCATGCAGGGAACCGCAATTGCCATCAGGGTGGCGGCGATAAACCGCTCCCTTTTAGTCTCCAGAACCCGGGTTGCCATTGCTCCGGGCACATTACAGCCCAAACCCAACATCATGGGGATGATTGCCAGCCCATGCAGACCGATTCGGTGCATCACATTATCTACCAGAACCGCCAGGCGGGGGAGATAGCCCGAATCTTCCAGAAAACTTAAAACCAGATAGAAAGCAAAAACGTAAGGAAGGACCATGGCGATGGGAACAAAGAGACCGGTGGTCAAAAGACCCAACGATTCCACAAAGTCTATCTGGCCATCCACCAGCTTTCCAATCAGGACGTCGTGTAAGAAGCCTCCACCTAAAAGATTTGATACCTGCATCATCAAAGGTGCCCACAGCTTCTCAAATATGGGTTCAAATACTAAGCCGATGAGACCCTCTCCGATAAATCGAATGATTTTAAAGATGACAAATAAAGCTAAAAGAGCAAGTGGCAAACCGGTTACCGGTTTTATGGAAAGATCCTCCAGTCTTTCTAAAAAGGTATGATGTCGGTGGGTAATCTTTTGCACCTGACTGATGATCTCCCCCACCTTCTCCCACCTTTTTTCCTCCTCATACTGGAAGGTATTTGCCCGGGCATGAGGAAGTTCTGAGACCAATTCTTTGATCCCTTCGCCGGTTATGGCACATGTGGGAACAACCGGCACGCCCAGAATGTCCTGAAGCTTTTCCACATCAATGGAGATGCCGATATGCCGGGTCTCATCCCATAGATTTAAAGCCACCACCACCGGCTTTCCACCTTTAAGCAACTGGAGGGTGAGGTTTAAGTTCCTTTCCAGGTTGGTGGCATCCACCACGTCGATGATTACATCCCCCTCCTTTGCCATCTGAACAGCCACCTCTTCTGCCGGAGAGGTGGGATCAAGATCATAAGTTCCGGGCACATCTATAATCTCCACTCTCTCATCACCTAATTTCATGCACCCCCGGGTGAACTCCACCGTGGTGCCCGGATAGTTGGAGGCGATCACATTGACACCGGTGAGTCGGGAGAAGATCACACTTTTGCCCACATTGGGGTTACCCATCAAAAGGATCTTGCGCACGGATAGCTCCTCAATTTAAATTCGCCAAAGGGGCAGGTATATACCTGCTCATATTGCAACATTTTTATAAACTACGGCGCTTGGTCTCACTAATCCTGAGCTTGAATTCATTTCTAAAAAGACTGATGAACCCGGGGGAATGGACATTCTTCATTTTTTTATCTCCACTATAATCTTCTTTGCCATCCCAAAGCCCAGTGCCACCTGAAAGCTATCTATCCTTACGGTAACAGGACCCCGCATAAACTGCGCGCTCACTTTGGTCACCTTCTTGCCCACTCTTATTCCCAGGGATTCTAAACGGCGGACCAAACCATATCCGCCGTGAATGTGCACTACCACCCCGGACTCTCCTTCTTCTAACTGAGTTAAATCTATTTCGTCCATGGTTTCTCCAGTGGTAAGAAATTCAAAATCAAAATGTCCACATGGCTATAGCGGTCAAGGTATAATCAGGTGCATAGTTTGCTTTAACACCATAGGGGATCCGAAGCTTTAAGGCAAGCTTCCGATGTTCATAATCCTCTCCATATGGTTTGAATTCGATACCGGACACAATCGCGTGATCGTGAGCTTTCATCCCGTCCAGGCCTTTATTCTTAAAACCTTCAGCCAACTTAATATCTTCGATATCAAACCAGCCTACTGCTCCTGCCGTGGCTTCCAAGATGCCACTGCCAAGAAGATCGAATTCCAAATTGAGCTTATAATTGAGACGATCGGTTAAATCCTGATCAGAAAATTTCCATCCTGATATTTTATCTGCTTTACTTCTCCAGTTATAGAAGAGATGGTTACAGAAACCAAACCGGCCAATATGATCATGATAAAGTATGACAACTCTGAATTCATTTGCCCCGTTACCGATACCATGCTTGATCTTCTCGCCATTACTGACCGGAACCTTAAAACCGACCCCAAGATTGAGATGAATTTCGTCGAAGA
>CAYOFL010000061.1:0-17479 GCA_964403165.1 uncultured Ignavibacteria bacterium | reverse complement strand
TTTTAATTTTTTGGACAAAAGCTTTCTTTTTATGGAGCTGAGATGGTCGATGAACAGAATTCCATTTAAGTGATCGATCTCATGTGCCAGCACCCGGCTCAAAAAACCTTTGGCTTCTACCACTAATTCCTTCTCATTCAAATCTATTCCCTTAACCGTCAACTCTAAAGGGCGCTTTACGTCTGCATAGGTGCCAGGAATGGAGAGACATCCCTCTTCCTCTGTCTGCTCACTATGTAAATCTACTATCTCTGGATTGATAACGATCAAAGGGGAATCCTCTGCCTGAAAGAAGGAACGATCCACCACGAAGATCCTCAGCTCCTCCCCCACCTGATTGGCGGACAATCCGATTCCTCCCGCATTCTTTAGTGTGTCCAGCATTCCGAAGGCTAACTTTCTTATCTTCTCATCCACATTGGTGATCTCTTTCGCTTGCTTCCGAAGGACAGCGTCACCGTATATTTTTATTGGCGAAACGGGCATCTTCACCTCTTCTTATACTCCTGTAACGAAATAATGTCGTTCTGAGTCTCCCGTACGGGGGGCGAAGAATCTTGAATTTGAAATATATTGAATTCTTTAGATTCTTCCCCCGCCCTTCAACAAGTTCCCTTCGGGTCTGCCCAGACGGGCAAGCGTCTGCTTGAGCCTCAGGGTCGAAGACAGGGCAGTGAGCGAAGTCGAACTGCCAAAGGCGTCCAGACACCGGACGCCCCCAGACGGGGGCTCGTCTGAGCCCGTGTGGGCGGGGTCAGAATGACAAAAAAGCATTTTTATTGAAATTCACCCTTCGGCTCCCATCCTTCCAGCGATGGAGCTTTTCAAGAATTCTATCTTCACATTTTCTGCCACCTTCAAAACCACCTTGTTCTCCTTATCATCCATGCCCACGATGGTGCCGTACATGCCGCTATTGGTGACCACCTTATCCCCTTTACGCAAGGTGGAAAGCATCATTTTCTGCTCCCTCGATCTTTTCTGCTGAGGTCTGATCAAAAGGAAATAAAATATCACCACTATGGCGATTAAAGGCAAAAAGGCAGTTATCCCTCCCCCCTCTCCACCCCCACTGGTTCCCATGCCATAGGCTGTTTCGATCATGAGACCTCCAGAAATTAAAAGTGCGGCAAAAAAGAAAATCCATTTAGACCAACCTCTTTTCTCAGACAATTCCAACCTCCGAGTTTTATTTTTGAACTTTGTCATTTCGATCTCCAGTTTAATTGTCTCCGACATTATCTCCCTCCTCTTGTTGGTTAGACTGATAACTTTTCAGAAAATTCTTTCTCCATTCCAAAAAGCTATCTTTTAATATAGCATCTTTTGCCATCCTCATCAAGTCCATATAAAAATAAAGACTGTGAATGGTGGCAAGCCTGAGCGCGCTGACCTCTCCGGTATTAAAAAGATGCCTCAGATATGCCCGGCTGTAATTTCTGCACACAGAACAGCCACACTCCGCATCTATGGGTGAAAAATCGTCCGCATACTCAGAATTCTTTATAATCAGCTTGCCCAATCTGGTAAACAGGCTGGCGTTTCTGGCATTTCGGGTGGGGAGCACGCAATCAAACATGTCGATGCCCCGCGAAATAGCCTCAACTATATCCTCCGGTGTTCCCACACCCATCAGATATCGGGGTTTTTCTTCTGAAATGCATGAAACACACAAATCCACCATATCAAAGGTGGTGCTTTTGGGCTCTCCCAAAGAAAGTCCGCCTATGGCATATCCGGGAAAATCGAGCTTCACCAAAGCCTCAGCCGATTTTTTTCTCAACTCCGGATAGGTACTACCTTGAATAATACCAAACAAAACCTGTGTGTGTTTGAAACCTTTATCTTTCACTTTCTTATGCGCCTGTTTGCATCTCTCTGCCCAATTCAGAGTTAGCTTGTTTGCTCTCTCCGCTTGCTCGAAGGAACAAGGATATAATACAGGTTCATCCAGCACCATTATAATATCTGCCCCCAGAGCATGTTGGATTTCTATAACTTTCTCCGGAGTAAATAGATGATAAGAACCATCTAAATGCGATTGAAATCTAACTCCTTCTTCTGAGGTTTTAGTAAGCGAATTTAAGCTAAACACCTGAAATCCCCCGCTGTCGGTGAGAATTGGTCTGTCCCAGCTCATGAACTTGTGCAGTCCACCCGCCTTTTTTATCAGTTGATGACCGGGTCTTAAATAGAGATGATAGGTATTGCCCAGTATAATCTCTGCTCCGATCTCCTTCAAATCCTCAGAGGAAAGAGTCTTGACCGAGGCTTGAGTCCCTACTGGCATGAAGACCGGGGTGTTCACCTCTCCGTGCGGAGTCTTTATCACCCCCACTCTGGCGTTAGAATTTTTATCCTTTCTTACTATCCTAAATTCAAAATTATCCAATTCAAACGCCCTTAATGTTTAACTTTAAATCGTAACCGTAATTGTCTATTTCATAACGCATTACACTTCTGTAGTTGCCCCATTCATGGGTTGGTTTTAGCTCGATCCTTCGACAGGCTCAGGATGGTGAGCTCGTCGAACCATAAATCGAGCAACTACGGGGCGGGATATGCGTATGCATTCATACGAAAATTCCCGCCCCTATGGCGAAACAGTCGTTTCTCAGCTATAGGGCGGGGTTCATCCTGAAGGGATTTCCCTCGATCCTGAGATCTTCGGGATCGAAGGACACCCTGAAGGGTATTCAGCCCCGCCAATCCTCTTCCCCTCTCCCCCAGAGGGGAGAGGGATAGGGTGAGGGGGCAACTTTGCATCAGAAACAGATATGCTTCTGTTAAATTCTTATTTAACCCATTTCTCTAGGCAGATCCATATTCCGCCAAAACTTCAGACACGGCTCGATACTGGTGGGCTTTGGGGCAATAGCAGAAAAGACACATCTTTCCCACATCCGGCTCACCTTTTTCATCCAAATATTCTGTGTCTACGTGAGTTGCCACGATCTCGCCAATGAAAAGATAGTGAGAGCCCAAATCCGGCATCTGCCTGACCACGCATTCTAAATTCACCGGACATTCCTCAATCAAAGGAGCATTCACCTTAGAGCCCTTCACCGGAGTAAGCCCACACTCGGCAAATTTGTCCACATCCTTTCCTGAGGTGGTTCCGCAGAAATCAGTTGCTTTGAGCAATCCGCCTCGGGGAACATTGATCACAAATTCTTTTGACTCTTTAATGATGTCAAACGAAAACCGGTTTTTCCTTATGGCGATGCCCACCATAGGCGGCTCAGAACAAACCACCCCCACCCAGGCAAGGGTGATGATGTTAGGCTTTTCCCCTTTCTTTTGACAGCTCACCATAACCGCCGGAAGCGGAAACAACATGGTCTGTGGTTCTAACAATTTCTTTGGCATATTCTATATCCTTAATAAATAGGTCTTAACAGTTATTTAACTTTTCATCATATTGAGTTTAGAGGTCTAACATAGAATTAATCTGTAAGTGTGAATTTGGGCTAACAGTTGCAGTATAAAGGAAGCCCTGAGCAAAAACAGTGTTTGGCTGAGTGCCACAAGGCACAAAAGGCACACTATAGAAGGAGCGAAACGAAATCAACCTTTTAAAAGGTGTTATACACGGTTGTTTATTTTCTGTTGTGGGCAAAAGTTTTCTATTTTTTTAAAATATTAACAACGTCCTTACACGATAAAAATTGAACAATATCAGCGATATAATCGTTTATGTCATAATCTTGTCCTGATGATCTAATTATCATTTCTGCTGGTGTGGGTCCTATCTCCAAGAGGTTTTTATCAAAATCTTTTGTAATTTCAATTATCCTTAGTGTAACCTCTTCCAGCGTCTTCTCGTTTCTGGTTAATCGAAATTTATCAACCTCCGTTAGCAATTCATTGTTTTTCAGGATCGATATTACATAATTGTTTAGATTTTTATTTTTTTTAAAATTTTGATCCAACACTGCCCTTTCGCTCATTGTAATTATTTGACCTAACCATAAATCGTCATATAACATTCCCTCTAATTGTTTCTTAAAGTGACCAATATCATGTATCTGTTTTCCTGCAAAGAGGCTATTAATAACTTCATTGCCGTAAACAGCGAGTATGTTAATCTTTATACTGTCAATTACGAATTCTATAAGAAATGCTTTTTCAGGAACTCCCTTTTCATCAATTTTATATTGAACGTTCTTATCCTGTAGGGTTTTGATTATATCCCTTTTGCCCCTAAGGAGTCCGTTATAACAAATTCCCCATTCTTCATCTTTTTGTGCTGTCGCAGGTTCTCCTTGAATATCAAACAAGACTCCTCCAAGGAGAAAAACATTCTTAATGCCGCCATTTTTGAGGCAATTCCTAAAGGATTGATTCCCAATAATCAGCTTTATAAGTTTATTGAACTTCTCCATTAATTCTATTCTTCCGGCGGTGCAACCAGAATAAACTTTCATTTTTAACTCACAAAAAGCAAGGTTATCTTTGCTTTTGTTAATAATGTCAAACTTTTGTTTTGTCAATTCTGTCTCTTCCAGACGAGTAGTCTGCCCTAGAAATTGAGGGAGTTTCATTAGAGCAAACTCAAATTCCATCTTGTCGGAAGTACCTAAATCTTCTAATAGTTTAGCAACAAGATTTCCCCTTCCTGCTTGACTGTGTTGGTAATAGGAGGTTATGGTCAAGAGAGATTCATAAAAGCTATACAGGTTTTCACTCACTAACGAAGCCTGCGATAATCCATGAAAAACCTCATCAAAAATATTAAAAATTGATTCCAGACTAATGGCTCTTCTGAACATTTCTTGGACTCTTTTTAAATACATTCTTTTGAGTCCTACTTCAATTTCGTTCCGTGGTTCTGCGCAGATGAGTAGTTTTCTAATTATCACAATTTTACCCCTTATGGTTTATGACAGATTATTACGCTTTCTCCTCTTATTGCCCTGTTGCGAGCACCCAAGAGAGGATTAAATATTAACTTTTCAAATTTGAATCCTGCTTCTTCACAGAACTTTTTAGTTGTCATGGTGGTCGGAATTTTTTTGCCATTAACTGTGCTATCTCCAATTATGATGGCCAATTTGCCGCCCGACTTTAGTGCCCAGAAAATGTTTTTTATCGATTCTCTTAAGTCCTCATAATACATAGCGACTTTCGGAGGCAATCCAATATATTTAACTTTTGGCTGACTGATGTTTTTCATTCCCAAATATTTAGATTCAATCTTTTTCATATCTGCTCCTAAATAATCATAAGCAATTCTATCTTTCCCAACATAGTCTATAGAAAAATAATAAGGTGGACTTGTAATACACGCATCGAACTTTCGTTGCATTTCATTCATGCTGTTTAATTCAAGTATATCTCCTTCTATAATGTGAGCAGGTTCAAATTTAAGCTTATATTTCTCTTTAACATCCATTGTTTTCTTATAGCAGTCTTTTATGTAATTGAACTTTTCAATGAACAGCCCCACTTTCCCTTTTCTATTGTATCTCGAGGTCCTTACAAACGCATCAATCGTATCAAAATATATTGCTAACATCAGTTTATGAATTGAAGAATCAGAATGTCTCCATTTTTTATTTTCTATTGCCTGCAAAATATCTTGTAGTTCCTTTGGCGTAAAATCTAGGTTTTGTTTAGCAATAAAAAGTAAATCGTTTTTCAACTCGGATAAAATAATTCCCATCGGGGTAACATCTATGCCTGTGCTTTTAATTCCCATAAGAGATGCCTCATGTGTGGCTGTTCCCGATCCATTGAAAGGGTCTAAAAGAAGTGAACCATGATCTAATTTGAAGGCATTGATTAAAGTCCGCACAATTCGGGGATAGAATTTACCTTTATATGGATAAAGGTTATGGAAAACGTATGCATTAGTATCACCAAATTTATCTACTAAATCAGTATAAAGAGTTGTCTTACCTTTTACTTTTTCAAGATGTGCTATTCTTAGTCTTATAAAATCTTCATCACCTTTGAGGTTAACTACTCTATTGACGGGATCAATTGTATATTTGTCTGTTAAACCTTGTAACTCCAAGTTTAAAAATTCCAAGTCAGCTAAGGTCTGCATCCAAAAACCGAATATAGTATCCCCCTTTGGAAGGACATAATTTGCGAATTCCTTAGCATAAGCCTCCATTATTTCTTCGTAAGATGGAAACTCATGAGTGCCGAACATGGTGGTCTGTTTTGTTGTTTGTTTCTTGGGCGCGGTATTTTTAATCATAGTTGCTCCTCTTTTTACTATTTTATCTTGCCAATAAAATCTTGATACTCTTTTTTGTTTGTCAGGCAACCAATCGTGTAATGCTCACTATGCGTATTACTCACTCTACTTAATAGCAAATATTTTCTTAAAAATCAAGTCCGAAATCCTTGAAACTTAAAAATTTATTGTTGGCTGATTTCCTTGTTCTGCATAAAAATAATGCGCCCCTTCATAGCCTATAGGTCGGATTGCGATCTCCCGCAAACGACCGGAGATCTACTCGACACGCCCCTAAGTTGGTTCGGGAATTGGAATTCCCGAACCCCTTTCGTGCGGGAAATCCAATTCCCGCACGAACAAGAGGGTTTCTCAACAACCCCATGTGTTTCCCCTTTGGCGGGAAACCTAACTTACGAAATTCATTCTGCGCAAAAACAAAGCGGCCCTTCAACAAGGAAGAGCCGCTTTTCCCCTCTTTCTCAGTGAATTTAACAAATCGAATCTTATTCAGATTCCGCCTTAGCTTCCTCATAGCGTCCGCCCAGATGCTTTGCCAAGAACTTTTCTGCGGCGGCGTAAAACTTGATACGGTTTTCTGGCTTGGCAAATCCGTGCCCCTCATCTTCAAAGAGCATGTATTCGTAATCGATTCCCTTCTCTTTGAGCGCCTCCACAATCTGCTCGGATTCTGCTTGCGGCACGCGCGGATCATTGGCACCCTGCGCAATCAGCATGGGTATCTTTATCTGGTCAACTTTGAAGAATGGGGAACGGGATTTGAGGAATTCTTCCTCGGTTTCGGGGTTGCCGATTCGCTTATACAAAAGCGCTCTCATGGTGGACCAATAAGGAGGAATGGATGTAATCCAGGTGGTAAGGTTGCTGGGACCGACGATATCGACCGCACAGCAGAAAAGATCAGGAGTAAACGTAGCTCCAACTAAAGCAGCATATCCACCGTAGGAACCGCCGTAGATGGCAACTTTGTTGGGATCGGCAATGCCTTTTTCAATAGCCCAGTTAACACCGTCCACCAGATCATCATGCATTTTACCGCCCCACTCCTTGTCAGCGGCGTTTACGAAATCTTTCCCATATCCGGTTGAACCGCGGAAATTCACCTGAAGGCAAGCGTAGCCCCGGTTGGCGAACCATTGAGCTTCAGGCGCATAGCCCCAGGTATCACGATACCAGGGACCTCCATGCACGTTTAATACCATAGGCAGGTTGGTCTTACCCTTTCCCGTAGGATAGGTGATGTAGCCGTGAATGGTCATTCCATCCCGTGAGGTGAAGGATATTGGTTCCAGGGAGACTAAAGTATAGTTGTTCAAAACCGGTCGGTGGTGAAAAAGGAAAGTCCCTTCCTTGGTCTCCCGATCATAAGCATAATATGAGATCGGCCCGTTATCCTTGTCGAATTTTACCAGCCAGGTATCATCAGCGTCGTCCCGGTTGGTAACATAAAAGTCTCCTTGATCGAGCTTTGCTATTTCCTCGAAGTCACCCTTTATGGCTTCATCCAACACCAACCATTCAGTTCGGGCTTTGGTAAAACTAACCGCCTGAACTTCATACGTATCCGGATGGATCATCAAACCACTGACATCATACTGCGGGTCCTCGGCGATTACTTTGATATCCTGGGTGGCGATCTCCATCTTTATCAGGCGCCCTGCATTCACGTTACGAGAATCGAGCAAAACCAGATATTTACCATCTTTGGAAAAACAGACCGGACCACTGGTTAAAGTGTTTTCCGAATCCCAGGTGATGAACCTGTCCCAACTCGCCTCCTCATTTTCCCGGAGCATCAGGTCGAACCCGCCGTCAGGTGTTGCCGCCAAAGCACCACGCACTTTGAAATTTGCGTCTGTAACCCAACCTATGATATTGCCTGGGTTCCTGGCCACAAGCTCGAGTTCACCGGATGTTAAGTCAAGGTGATAAACGTCGAAGACCTGCGGGTTCTCTTTGTTCATGGATATGAGCAGTTCATTGGGAAAATGCTTGTTGCGATCGACGATCCCAACTCGAACATCCTCAAACGGTGTATAATCTTTGATCTCGTCCGTTTCCAGATTTACTCCATACAGACGGAAGTTCTCGTTTCCACCAACATCCTGAAGATACATGATGTGTTTGGAGTCCGCTGCCCAGAAATAAATGCGTATTCCCCGGTTGTCATCTTTGGTCACAGGTTTGTCATCCTCTGCACCGATAGTTCTCACCCAGACATTTAACACATTGTTTACCGGAGCAAGGTAAGCCAGCATAGTTCCGTCCGGCGAAATCTGTGGGCTGGCTTTTTCCGGATTCCCAAAAATCACCTCTCTGGGGATGAGCTTAGTCTCAGCAGTCCCACAGGAAGAGATAAGGAGCGCCATTATGGCACAAAGCGCAAGCGCCCCCGATACCCACAAAAGCCTTGAGCGTCTCACGGTTCTACCTCCTTTAGTTTTAAGTTAAAGTTTGTTTTGCTTATTAGTAAAACTCCGTATCAAGGTAATTCTCGTTTGTAATAAAACCACTTTATGACGATCCATGCTAACCTTGAATTTTCTGTTGGTTCTTTTATAGTGAATATTATCCAGAAAGTCAAGTCTGAAATCTTTAAAGCTCTTATTTTTTAATTGGGTAGGGATAGAAGAAAATTACCTTTGGAAAAAGAAATGCTATATAAATCTATTGAAAGGGAAGGTCGTCAAGCTCCATTGTCGTATGCAATTCATTTTGTCATATCATTCAACAAGTCCAGACAATCAGAGAGAAGTCTGATTATGAGAAAATAGTATTTGTTTCCTGCTCGACTCAAATAACTCTCAGAGATTCACTCCTTCTTGTTACAATTTTCTTGCCTCATTTTCCATATCTGTCAAGACTTTCTCCATCCGAGGTTTGATTTCTGGAAGGTAATGAATTGCTGTCTTCCACACGACTTTTAAGTCAACTCCAAAATACTCATGAATAACTTTATCTCTCATTCCAGCCATGTCCCTCCAGGGAACCTCTGGATATTTATTTCTGACTGATTCAGGAATTTGCTTTGTAGCCTCACCGATAATCTCAACGCCTCTTACCACAGCAAAAATCGTTTTCTTATCTTCTGAAAAATCCTCAAACTTCATCTCCTTTACAAACTCCTCGAGAGCATTGATGGACTCAAGGATATCTTCAATATAATCTCCGTATTCCCGCTTTTTCATATATAAACAACCTCCTCCAAGATGTGTTTACCGATTCTTGGTTTCAACACACTTTTCATAACAAGGTCCACCTTCTCACCTATAATTTCGCTTAAATGGTTTTCCAAAGCCACAAATTCAAGAAGACTTGTCGGCTCTTCAAACTCCACCAGAATATCAAGATCACTCTTTTTCTTCTGCTCACCTCTCACAAAAGAGCCAAAAATGCCCATCTCTTTAACCTTGAATTTGTCTTTCAAAACAGTCTGGTTTTCTTTCAGTATTTTCCTTATCTCTTCAAGCGTTTTCGTTCCTTTTTGCTTCATTACCCTTCCTCGCTCAAATCCTAACAGAGCTTATCTGGAATTTCGCTGATCCGTTTTTCTTTTATGTCTATCTCAAGCTCCAGTGAACAATATATGATTTTTATAGAGGGAAACGCAAGATAAATCTATTGGAGGGGAAGGTCGACAAACCTATGCGATTTATTTTATCATATCATTCAACAAATCCAGATAATCAGAAATAATTCTGGTTATGAGAAAATTCTTCCTGACTATTTCCTTACCCTTTTTGCCCATTTCTTCTGCCAGCTCGGGATTCTTGAGTAATTGAATGATCCTTTCTGCAAAATCCTTCGTGTCGCCGACTTCAACCAAAAAGCCATTTTCACCATGGCTTACTTGAAGGGGAATTCCTCCTATGTTTGAAGTCACCACCGGAGTTCCTTTCCACAAAGCCTCGGTCACGGTAAGCCCAAAACCTTCCCTGGTTGACTTCTGGATTATGACTGCGGAGACTCTTTGCAGAGCATTTACCAGGATGCTGTTTTCGCTGGTTATAAGTATGACGTCTTTATTTTCGATCAAATCTTTTGCCTTCCGCTCCACTTTCTCATAGATCATCCATCCCTCTGGGTCATCTGCCGCCATACTTCCGCATAAAACCAATCTGCAATCTACCTTTTTCCTGACAAGTTTAAATACCTGAATGACTCCCTCCGGATCTTTCCATTTGTCAAACCTTGATATCTGGGTGATCAGGGGTTTATCCCGGGGTATGCCAAACTTTTTCAAATACTTCGAAATGTCCCCCTGTGAAATTTCCATATTTTTTGGAGAAAGGGGATCGATGGCAGGCTGAATAATTCTCTGCTCCACCGGCAAGTCCCCTCTTATATATTTTTCACTTGACATAATCACCACATCATATCTGAGGATGAATTTCTTTAAAAAATCCCAGATGGAATTATTGGAAGTTGATAAATCCACATGACATCTCCAGATCCAGGGCTGCTTTTTAGTATAGTATTTTATCAGAGGGAGGGGCTGGGGATCGTGAACGATTACATAATCATGATCTATGTGCGTAAATAAAGAAAAGTCCTCATTGGCTCGGATGTATAAGCGTTTTTTTATTTCAGTAAGATTTATGGGTGCTCCCTGAAGCGCATTGTGGAATTTCTTGGTTATGGCAAAAAAGTCGGGGGTTCCGTGCAGAATCCTCCAGCCGGTATCAATCCCTATATCATTCATCAGCACCACCACGGACCCCAGGATTTCCGCAACCCCACCACCTTGGTAGGTAGCATTTATGTGCAATATATGTTTTCCGGTGAGCTTTCTCGCCTTCCGGTAGATGGAGGAGAGAACTTGATCTCCCACTATTTCACTGTAATCATCCAGGCTTTTCATATTATCCTCTGACCAACTCCTTTATTAATGATCTTACCTCCCATACTGAATCTAAACTAAACTTAGCTTTAGAAGGGCTCAACCCCACTTTGATGGAGTATGCTGATTCAGGAAGAACGGCAAACAAATCTTCGTCAGTCCAATCATCCCCTATCGCCAGGATAAAATCCCACGCGCTTTTTGAAAACCAGTGCAGTGCCGCCCGCCCTTTGTTTATACCGACGCTTTTTATCTCGATGATTTTGCTACCCTCTAAAACTCCCAGGTTAAGATTGGCGGTAAGCTGCAATAGTGCGTCTTTTAACTCCCTTGCCCTTACCGAAGCTAATTTCGGATCTGCCTTTCTGTAATGCCAGACCAAGGAAAAATCCTTTTCTTCAATAAAGGAACCCGGGGTCCTATCTTCATACCATTCAAGGAAGGGCCGCATCTGTTCTTTCCAGTCATTTCTCAAAGGCTCTATGGTTTTCCACGGCTTGCCCCGATCTTTGATCCACACCCCGTGTTCGGCAATCAAACTCAGGTTTCGGTTCCCAAACCATCTGTCCAGAGTGTCTCTGTCTCGTCCACTTATGATCACCACTTCATTTTTGGAGTTTTTGCCAAGTGCACTTATCATACCAAGAAGTTCCTCGTCCGGCTTTGCCTTTTGGGGTTTCTCGGCAAAGGGGACTAAGGTCCCATCATAATCCAGCAGTATAATACTATTATCGCTCTCAGAATAGCTCCCTATTAGTTTTTTTTGCGTCTCTGACGTTAATTTCCTAACAGATAATTCCATCTGGATCTTCTTGGTGCTGGACAACGCATCCACAAAATCAGTTCCCCAGCGCACCACGTTATAACGCTGAAGTCTTTTTTGCATTATCCGGTTGCGCTCTATTTGTTCCTCCTCCGGCATGGTCAAAGCTTCTTTTAGAGCCTGAGCCACCTCTTCAGCGTTATTTGGATTAACTATAATCGCTTCCCCTAACTCCTTTGAAGCTCCCGCCATCTCGCTGAGAATCAAAACTCCCTTACCATCCGCCTTAGTAGCCACGAACTCCTTGGCTATAAGATTCATTCCATCCCTCATGGGAGTCACCAGGGCAGCATCCGCCACATTATACAAAGCAACCAGGCTGTGAAATGGCTGGAAGCGATATAAATACCAGATGGGCACCCAGCCAATGGTTCCATGTTTTCCGTTAATTCTGCCTACAAGTTCATCCACCCTGTTTTTCAACTGAGTATAATGTTCCACTCCGGTGCGTGAGGGAACTGCCACCAGAATAAGAGTCACGTTTTCTTTGTATTGCGGGTTCTTCTCCAGGAAAAGATCAAATGCTTCTATACGTTGAAGGATACCTTTTGTATAATCCAGACGATCAATGGACAGTATTATTCTACGGTCTGCCATCTTTTTACGAATTCTTTCAATCCCTTTTTGTACCTCTGGATCCTCCACAGCAGTGGCAAATCGCTTGTAATCTATCCCCATGGGAAATACATCCACTTTTATCACCCGGCTACCTGCAGTGATCTGACCAAAGGCGTGTTCGTAACCTGACAGGCGATGAACACTGTCAAGGAAATGCAAAACATAGTCGTAGGTGTGAAACCCTATCAGATCCGCTCCTAAAAATCCTTCGATGATTTCTTTACGCCAGGGAAGCAGTCGAAATACTTCAAAAGATGGGAAAGGTATGTGAAGGAAAAATCCTATCTGGGCATGGGGAAGCTTCTCTCTTATAAGTCCTGGAAGCAGCATCAGTTGATAATCGTGAACCCAGATTATGTCTTCAGGCTCGGCAACTTTAACCACTGCATCGCAAAAGGTTCGGGTCACCCTTTTATAAGCTTCCCAGAAACTTTTGCTATATGATGTGTATAAAGGGAAATGGTGAAAAAGGGGCCAGATGGTTTTGTTGCAAAAGCCATAATAGTAATTTTCAACGTCGAGTTGGGAGAGAAAAACAGGATGGCAATTTTCATCACCTAACTTTTTTCTGATTTCTTCCTTTTCCTTCTCCTTTATCTTCTCCCGAGTGATTCCTGGCCACCCAATCCACAGACTCTGGTATAATTTATAGAACGAACTCAATCCCGTGGCCACACCACCCACGCTGGGTTGAAAGCGCAAGGCTCCCTCCCTTTTTGCCACATTGATTGGCATCCTGTTTGAGACAATCAACAATCTACCCATGCTACATCTTTCCAATTATATTTTGGTGTATCATCTTAGGCATGATAATTCTGATGAACGAAACGAACCACAAACATGCCAGGCGAAATTGAGATCCCTAATTTCAATGAATTGCGCCCATATGGCGGCTACCACCCATCTGTTGTTACAATGTGTGGACGCCTGCAGCTTTTAAAATTTCCAATGTTCACAATAGATGAATCAGCTAATACTTAATAACAAATATTTTCTCAAAAATCAAGTCCGAAATTCAAAAGTCTCAAAAATTCTTGCTCAGCGGTTAGCGGAAGGAGAAAAAACGACGCTTATCTGATCTCAGTTAGCAATCATACCTCAGGTGAAACAGTAAGAGATATCCGAATTTTTCTTTGAGGAGCAAGGAAGGAAACTGTGAAGGAATTTGAAAATAGATTTTTATCTATCTCCCGCGGCTGGACTCGAATCCCGCCATAGGCTGGATTAACAGCCACCTGCCAAATTTAAAAGCTCCCCCTACTGGACGAGTTTCGCAACTTTTTCATGACCGAATGCTCAACTTGTCCCCAGCCTGAAGATATACGAGAGCTTGTTTCTCAGATACATATGTAGCAGATTGGCATGAACGAAGATCCACTCGAAGGAATTTTCGGAAGAGAGGTTAGCCTCTCTTCGCTTTTTTCTTTGCTCACTCGGAGAATCCTCACCCTCTATTTTTATTGACAAACTTCTTTGATTTGAATATTTTCATAGCAGATAACAAGATTCAAGAAATCGGAGTTTAAAGAATGTTTTGGAAAATCCTTCTTTTGACAATCGCCGGGTTGATCCTGCTTGGAGGCGTTGGCAAGATTATATTGGACGTAAGCCAGGAAAATCCGGATTTGAACCTGACCAGAGATCTGATCGTCACCATAGTTCTCGCTTCCTTGGCAGGCATCTACCCGATAATAGACCTGCTTAGGCCGAGCAAAACCGACGAAAGCTTGGTTCGCATAGAAGAAGGCCAAAAACGGGTGGAGGAGAAACTTGAGAGAATCGAAGAACGAGAAGCTGGACCGAAAGGGTATGCAGACGGGATCCCCCAGAGTAAAAACTTAAATCTGAGAGGGCTTTTTGTTGATGGAGTAACGCATTTGGAGAAATACGAATATGACAAGGCTATTAAAGCCTTCACAGCAGCTTTAGCATTACAAGGGGTGAAACCTTCTGAATGCTCCGCTCTTCTAATCAACATTGGAAATGCGGAATATAAGCAAAACAAATGGGATGAGGCTTTAGGGAGTTATAAGAAAGCCCTAAGTTGGGCGGAAAAAGCACAAGACGAACAGGGTCAAGCCGTCGCCCTGGGAAATCTGGGCGTGGTTTATCAGGACAAAGGTGAATGGGATAAGGCGATTGAGTTTTATGAGAAGAGTTTAAAGATTAAAGAAAAGATAGGTGATGAGCATGGGATGGCACAGACTTTTAATAATCTGGGCTTGGTTTATAAGGACAAAGGAGAATGGGATAAGGCGATTGAGTTTTATAATAAATCTTTGAAAGGATTAGAAAAGATAGGTGATGAGCATGGGATGGCACGGACAAAGGGGAACATAGCTCTTTTGCACAAGGAACAGGGCAAGAAGGAGGAGGCAAGAAAGCTATTTCGAGAGATTTTGGAAATATTTGAGAGGATTGGAGATGAACCTAACGCAGAGAGAACAAGGAGGAATTTGGAGGATTTGTAGAGACAGCAGTCAACTGATGGGACGCCGAGCCGGATGCCCGCCGCTTCCGGTGGTTCCCATTCACCTTCTGGTTGCATTTGTGTTGCCAATCCTCAAACTCACTGTGGTCAAGCCCTGAACCGCATGGTTCAGGGCCACACCGGTTCTATCATCCGACATTTCGTAACATTTTCCTTGACTTCTAAAGCTCTGCTCGCTATAATATTCGTTGTTACGAGAAGCTACATTCGCGCGACAGCTTGAAATTTCATTGGTTATGCCTGAAGAGATACCTTTTTCGCAGAGGTGCACCGTGTGGTTCACTCCGCAGGTGTCTTATACCGCGCTGAAAGCCATGTTTGGAGTGTTATACGGATCAATATAAACATACTCACGCCTCTAAAACTAATGCAACCAAATGCAATTTGATGAGGAACAAATTGATTGGTTTTTGAAGAGGATACCCGAAGATGCAATTATTATTGGTCTCTTCTTCCTACTATTGATATTCGGTATCCTTTGGCAATCTTCTACACTTTTGATATTTGTTTCACTGATAATCCTGGTTATCGTGATTGGTCCCTATTCTGAAGCTAAAAAGATTGGCAGACAAATACTTGTTAAGAAATTGTCAGACCTGGGTGCACAAAAGGATACTCTGAGTGGAATGTCTGAGCCCTCGATTTCAGAAAGTAACGAAAAAAAATATCCAGTACCGCCAGACACCAGACAGAAAACGGAGATAACCTCTACCAATAAGTCATTGAATTATGTTAAGAAGGCGCAAGATGCCTTACAACATAGTAATATTGATGATGCCATTTCATACCTTGAACTTGCGATCAAGAATGATTCACAGAATTGGTATGCATTTTCGATGCTTGGGACTCTATACCTAAACTTTAAGAATGACGGAGATACAGCTCTCAAGTATTTGTTACCTGCAATTGAATTGGACAAAAATCATTTCAATCATTTCATGAATGCGGGAGTGGCATGCATCTGGAAAAAAGAAGATAAATCTGCAATAGAACACTTGACAAAAGCTATTGAGATTATTGAAAGAGATCATACCGCTCGACACATTCCTAGAATTGTTATGGAGTATGGTAAGTGCTTGATGTTTATAGGAGAAGCTCATGAGCATCTACAGGATATATCAAAATCCAAAGAATGTGTCAAAAAATCGCTGGAAAAGCTAAAAGAAATTCCAAACCAGTACCGCGATGGATTGATAAATTACTGGATTAAAGAAGCTCAGAATAGATTGACAAGATTGGAAGCTCACTAATTACAGCAGTCCGTAGGTCAGCTGCCCTGCGCACCTGACAACAAGACAAGTCAGGAGCACGGGTTCCTGTCATTCAGGCTACATAAGTGTTTTAGTATGTTCGACATATGTCTATTTTTGGCTCGTATTTTGTAATGACAATGTTACGTGAAGCTGGCTGGCCCAGGAGGCGAGGCCTGTTCCGCTCCGAGGCGGTTATTGATACTTCGATAACGGATGTTATAATCAATCAGATGGTTGATTGGGCTGCCTCATTAGGTGCGTGTCGCCCCCGACTGGCTCTACAAGTCATTGCGCTGATGTTCCAAGATAGAGATTGGGAGGGGGAAAACGCTCCGAAAATATTGGTTTTTATCAACGGTGCCAAAAAAGATCTGTGGAATGCCCGGGGCAACAAGGCTCCACACGACATTGTCGACCCATTCAAGTTGTCGAAACACGGGAAGATGATACCATCAAAGGTCCTTAAAAGTAATACTGTTCGCAAAGAATTAGAGCAGCTCTGTCTGGACGGATTGCTCTGGGGGTTAGCTAATCCAGACCGCTTCAAGACATGGTTCGAGTCGTCGGAGAAAAGTCAAAGAGATCAACTCCCCTTTTATAAAAAAGCCGGACTAGCAGTTGATTCCATTACGACGTTATCTGAGTTTCTAAAAGACGGCGAACAAATGCTTAAGTTCTATGAAACTGAAATAGGTCGTCTTCCCCCAATTCCGGCGAGGTTGCTTGCTGATGCACGCGCTTTGGGCCGAGACATCAACATGTCAAAAACCTCGTAGGCGGGTGGCTCACAGTTCTGCTGTGAGATAGTCCTTAGGTCAGGTGCCCTGCGCAACTAACACCAAGTTAACACCGAATCCCCATGTGGGTTAGCTTCGGACCATTCTGATACATCCCCTGTATTCTCTCTTTCCACAAAGAGCAAATTCTCAACATCTTTAATGGTGAAAAGGATAGTCCACCGTTTATTGGGGAGACGATTATCTTTTGCATGCACAGAACACCGCCTTAACGGAGAAGAAGAATCATATGAACCATATATTTGATACCGAGGATGAAGGACAGGACTCCACGCAGTTGAAGTTCCTGGAAACCTTGATCGACAAGCTCATTAAAAGATTGGAAGAAGACTCTTATAAGCCTAAAGTCCAGGATGCTTTAAAAGCCATCCAGCTTAAACATAAAGTGGCTAAGACCTCGGAAGTTGAACGGAGTGAAACCCATAGGGCCGAAAAAATCTTCTGGCAGG
>CAYOFL010000060.1:0-17718 GCA_964403165.1 uncultured Ignavibacteria bacterium | reverse complement strand
TAAGAGGGCAGGTTTTGCCTCACTGAAGAAAAGGTCTTAGGGTAAGGGCTCGTCTTAAAGCACGCCTTCTGTAGGATTGAAGGATACCCTCGACCAACATACGAAGAACAAAGTTAGGTGTTTTTTTACTCTTATTCCAAGACAGGCTCTGCGATTTTTCCGATAAAGAGTATGGTTTGAGACTTGTTTTCTCGAATCACAAACACAAAGGGTCGATCCACTCGCATCCAAAAACCAGGGGGTCCCGGTCCGTATGTCATTCCAACTGAAGTAACCGCTGCGGCTTCAGTGCCTTCTTCATTCACTTTTACAAACGTCTTGTGCTTTACCTTATCGATCCACACCCCACCATTTTTATACATTTTGGTAAAGTCAGCTAACCAAGGATCGAAGGCGATGCCCATTCCTAATGCCTGCAGTGCATCATTCAATTTCAACTCATATTCGAGCGTGAACTTTGGGATGTAGATATCAAGAGAATCGCTGGGGTAAGATAAACAACTAATCCAGTAGTTAAAGCTTTCATGATCAAATTTGGCAATCAGAGAATCAATATTTGTCTTCCAGTTTGGAAGGAAAATGGTCATGCTGAATGCCCCATCGCCATAAGGCAGATCGACTGCTTGAAAATCGTCATTCGAAAAGTATTTATACAGTCCTCTTTGCTCCATCATTCTGCAATGTATTTTTGAACCATCAGGCAACCTAAACTCGTCATCTTTCGTCAAATTTTCATCAAACTGGTAAGTCCATGTGCCTTTGAAATAGATGGCATTAATCAAAAACATAACTGTCAAGGGATTAATTGGACTATCCACAATTTCTGTGATCTTTCCATTGGTATTCTCATCAACCCATGCATTGATTGTCTTTGCAGTATTTGGATCAAGAAAATTCACTCCGGTCACCAGGGCGTTAAAGTATTTCTTACAAAGATTGATGAATTCCGGTATAACAGGTCTGGTCTCACGATGCCAAATCGAGTTCGCAATCTGAAACTGCACTTTCGGATCAAGTTGTGTCAACAGTTTTGTCAAGTTTTTGTAAGACTCATTCACCTCCTCAATTGTCAAACCCGACAACTCCAGGGTCTTTTGCATCGCCTCTTGAGTGCTTCCATTGGCACCGTTGTAAGTCATTCCCAATGCCATGGAGACGCTCAAGGGAGAGATGAAAACGTTTGAATCCTTTTCTTCTTTTATTATCTCTCTGAAAAGTTTGAGCCCGAATTTGTTGTCCGATTCGACCAGACCCGGTGCGAACCAGGTTGATTGGGAAGGGTCATCCTGCGTTGGAATAGAAGTTGAAACCGGGTTCTTTGAACATTGTAAGAGGAAAATACCAATTAACAGCACAAAAAAGAGATTCAGTTTTTTAAACATGATGTTCCCCTTTCCTTTTGTGGGTGCGGAATTTAAGTCCCATTCCTCATTAATAACCTACGATAAATCCTGTATTTGAATTGGAGATCTCTTTTGGTATTCTAACTTTTTTGAACTTAGAGGTTGTTATCCTACGTTTTTAAATAGATTATTTAACCAGAGCACGAATTCCTATAACGAGTTTGAAAATTGCTGCCAAGAACTACCCAAACACCTGCCCTCCATTTTCTTTTTAACAAACATTGTGCCAAGTTTTCTTCTTGCATGATTTGTTTTGTAAACGATTATGAGACAAAAGAATATGATTGAAACTCTTTCTTTCATTTGTTTAATTTGGGTTTCAGTTCGCCAATTTTGGCGAAGTTAAAAACCTGGTGCGATATCAATTTGTGCTAAATATTAAAATTCAATTAGGTTACATAAATTCGTTGAAAATTGCGATTATAGATAAAAGATTCCGTGTCCGTCCCGCCAAAGGCGGGACGGATAAAATCCTTTCCGAAACTATTACTTTCCCCAGGTCGGGGGATGCGTATGCACTCATACGAGCCTGGCGGCCACACAAACACCCGCCGGGAGCAGGGGGGAGAGTTAAGACCTGAATACCAGAACCTAACTTATGGTTATCAACTAATTATCTTGGCGATTTGGAAAACGGAGACCCGTCTGGGAGAGTAAGAAAAGGAGTGCGCCCCGCCTTTGGCGGGGCGCTGCGGAAGCTTCGCTTCCGCACTCCAAAGCTTAATAGGTTTGTGGGTGCACGAAGATAAAACCTTTCCATGAAAAACAAGGGAGAGGTTTTCAAGCTGTCGGAAGCATAATGAGTATTGTTCCCAAGCAGGAAAACCAAAAAATTTCTGACAAAAACCTTGACTTTCATCGAATAATCTCGTAGAATTTAATTAGAGACATGGTTGACAATATTAGTTGTGTTGTATCAGCCTCCTATATCAAGAAAGCTGAAGGAAAAGATAGATGGGTTTGCTGGATAAATTATTTCATCGCCATCCGCCGAAGTCAGCCATGAATCTCGGGCGTAACAACCCTTGCTGGTGCGGCAGTGGCAAAAAATATAAGAAGTGCCATTACGAATCTGATCAGAAATACTTTTCCGGTATTGTAGCCAAAACCTGCAAAACTTCCTCCTGAAGCAGATAAACGAGGTGAGTTTCACCTCATAAGAAACCTTCTACGTTAGAGTCTTCCAATATACATATATTAGCGCTATAGAATGAGGTAAACAACTTCATCGCAGATACAGCTTCCTCGTAAACTTCAAACAATTATTCATTCCCCAGCGAGTGGTGCTAAGCTACATTTCATTGTTACTCTCTCAATGGTCAAGCTAAGGGAAGCACTTTCCACAAGACCGTGTGGCAAAAACTTGATAAATATGATTTCCCGATCTAAAAAGTCAAGTTATTCCAGTTCCTGTTAGTTTTTCAATAAATTTTAGATGGGATCGAGTTTTAACTTGACAAAGTCTTCGGGTTTTTTTAAATTTCCAAAAGTTTTTTTAAGTCAATAAAGGATGCATCAACACGTTGATGCTGCAATCCTTTTGGTAACATATCAAAGAAAAGGAATGACTAAAAACTAAAAAAAGCATCTCAAAACAATCCCAGATTAACAAAGGAGGTGTATGCTTAAGTTTCTCAAACGTTTTAGCTTCAAAGGCTCAGTTGGCGCTATCCTGGGCTGCATTTTGAGCCTTCTCTTCCTTTCGTCAGTATATGTGTCCGGGGAATCTCCGCCTGATGCGGTCCAGGTTGGAGATGAACTTTGTTCCGCATGCCATGATGAGGTCAACCAGCAGTTTCAAAAGAACATCCATGCCAGATTGGCTGTAGGAGATGAAAATACTTGCGAGGCATGCCATGGTCCTGGTTCAAAGCATGCGGAGGAGGGGAATCCTGCATTGATTTATAATGCTCCCAGAGACTATACTTCTACCGGAAAAAATCTGTGCACCACCTGCCACCAGGGAAGAGCTTTTAACTCCTGGCATGGGTTGACTCACTTTGAGGCAGTGGAAGGATGCAGTGACTGTCACAAGATTCACTCAGAAGAGAAACATCTTTTGGCAAAGCAGGAGCCTCAACTCTGTTTCGACTGCCATACCCTGAAAAAATCCCAGGCTCGCATGCCATCCCATCATCCGATTATGGAGGGGTTGGTCAGCTGTTTGGACTGCCACTCGGTTCATTCGGGAGACGTTAAGTATACGGTTGGAGATGAGAGCCGCGAGCTCTGTCTGTCCTGCCATACTTCGCTTCAAGGTCCGTTTATCTTCGAGCATGAGCCGGTAAATGAGGACTGCGGCATCTGTCATGAGCCGCATGGAACCATTGCAGACAAATTGCTCATCCAGAATGAGCCGTTCCTCTGCTTATCCTGCCATCCCATGCATTTTCACGTTACCCTGGTCGGATATGAAGGGGAATTTTCTGCTCCCATGCATCCAGAGCGGACAGGTCTGTCCACCCGCGATGGTATGAAACAGGCGATGTTGACCAAATGCACTCAATGTCATTCGGAGGTTCACGGAAGTGACCTTCCCTCCCAGTCGATTTCGGGTGCCGGAAAAGCGCTAACCAGATAAGATGAGGAGAAAAATATGAAAAGACCATTTATAAAATTTCTTGTCGTAATAACAGCAATTTCCGTTTTGCCGTTTTTTCCATCTCTTGGCTTTTCAGAGGAAGAGCCAACTTCATCTGTCTGGAGTCTTTGGTTAGGAGGCCATTACACCGGCTACGAAGATTTCTATAAGAAGGTAGGGGAGTTTGATCGCGGCGAAAAGGAAGCGATGCCAGAGGTGTCATTGAGCTATTCAGGATATAAGGGAGATCAAAGTTGGGATTTCTTCGGGCATTATTACGACCCCAAAAGAATCTTCTTTGATCTGAGCGGCAGATCAAAGGATATCCTTTCCGGAAAGGTCTCCTACCGCTCCTCTTACCGTCAACGGGCAACTGATCTTCTTGAAAACTTGATGGCTCGTGAGGCAACGAATCAGGCGGCGGACACGGCTGGCGGAAAGATGTTCACTTACGAGCATGAGAACCCGGATGCCGATTTTGGCTATACCCGGCATGAGTTAAAAACTGATTTTAAGGTGAAAGTCCCCGGCTCTGCTAATTTGATACTCAAAGCCTTCCACCGTTCCATTCTGGAGAAGGGGGACGATCAGAAGGTGGTGTCCATGCACTGTTCCTCGTGCCATATGGTTTCCAAATGTGCAGAAGTTGACCGCCGCACTCACACCGTATCTGCCGGTGCTGAGGCTGATGTTGGTCCTGTGTTTTTTTCCTATATGGGTAGTTACCGGACCTTCAAATCCGAAGCACCTACTTCGGTGGCATTCTACGATACCGCCGAGCATCCGGTGAAGGGAACAATGCGTGACGAGTTTGGAACCCGCACGGTTTTCAACGGCGAGGAGGTGCCGTTTGGTCAAATACCAGAGACCGAAAAAATGGCACACACGCTGAAAATCAAAACAGACATAGGAAAAAATGGAAATATCTTGGGAAGTTTTAGTAACTCTCAGGCTAAAAATAAATCCGCCGGACTCAAAATCAAAAGCAACAGCGGCAGCTTGAAATACGTGGTCAGTCCCAGTCAGAAGACTAAAATTGTCGCCTTGGCTTCGCTTGCCCTGATAGAGAGTGATGAGGCACAAATAGACCTGCCCTTGTGGCGTGATGGATTGACAGGAGGTGGCCAGGATTTTGACTGGACCCGTTATTCCAATCTGACTCGCACTGTAGCTAAAGGTTCGGCAAAATTCATCTATCAGCCTAACCGGAAATACAGGGTCTTTCTTTCCGCCGGATATGAAGGCACAGAGAGGGATGACTATCCTTACTTTGAGGCCAAGGAGAAGACAACCAAGCTCAAAGCATCGGTAGGCGGAAGGTACCGACCGAATTCTAAATTCTTGGGACGAGTTAAATACTCATTCCAGAGTACCGATGATCCTTTTTCTCCATATGAGCAGATGTTTGAGAAAGCTGGAAAGGGTGTTTTGGAAAAACTTCCTGACAACGGCACATACTACTATTTCCAGCGGGATGATTTGCGCTATGGAAGTGTAACCAATCAGCCAAGCAGCCTGCATGGTGTGGAACTGAACCTGAATTTCAGGCCCAACTATAAGGCCAGTCTCTCGGCGGGTTTAAAAGCCAGCCGGGGAACAAACAACGACACAGACAGTTTGGATTTCGAACGCACCCAACTGCAGCCTCAGGTTTCGGTTAACCTCGCCCCAACCCTAAAGTGGAATCTCTTTGGCAGTTTGGCATACATGTATGGCAAGTCAAACGGTCTGGCGGCTGTGGCCATGATGGATGGGTGAGGGGGTCATCTTAGCGCCACAGTTAGTGGCGATCCCAAGCATTTCGGTCCTTTCTTCGCTGAGACCGAATATCAAAATGAAGCGGTTTTGTTTTCTGGTGGCATTCTATTCTTAGCCAGCGATAGGTTGAATCTAAGCCTGGACGGGAATTACATCGATAGTAAAGGCAGTTTGAAGATGGGTGAAATGCCTGCGGTTCCCCAGGAAGTCACAGACAATATTGCCGCTGCGGATTATGATTTTAGCTCAATTAACCAATATTCTGATTTAGACTACACTCAGTTCACCGTCTCGGCGGGGGCAGAATATGTGCTCTCTCCCAGAGTTTCGCTCACAGCAGATGCAACGTATTCTGATTTAACCGATGATAAAGGATACGTCTACGGGGTTGAGACAGGTTCATTATACGTTGTCCGAACTGGGGTGAAAATAGGTTTTTAAAATAAAGACCAGACTGATTTCTGAATTGAACCGAACGGTTTGCAAAAAGCCGTTCGGTTTCTTTTTTGTGGCTCAATACGTCTCAGACATTAAATGAGTTGCAACGGGGAATCCCGGTAACGGGTTAGGAGAAAAAAGTGTGTATTCGGTAATCATAACCTCCAAACAACAACGCTACAATTTTTTGATGCATCGGCATGAGGAAATGCCAAATTTTTCTTGACAAGCTATAAGTGGAAACATAAATTAAGACCAATTAGGTGTGGTTTTTTGCCTTAGTGTCAAAAGCGGAAGAAAGTAAAAAGGATTTGAATTTATGACTGCTCCTGCAGAGAGCAAATCGTATCTTGATCTTTGCCAAAAGATCGCTGAAGTTAAGTCCGCTTTCAGAACCAGGCATCAGGGGGAGATAAAATTTCCAGATGAGGAGATTCAAAGACGGGTTAAGGAAAACAAACCCCTCTTGGACATACAAAAACTAAAGATAGAAGAAAAACTTACAGATGAGTTTTCGCGTGACCTCCTTCCTCTGCTGGAAAAGCATCAGGTTTTCAACCCGGAGGAAATCGCAAATTTTCTTGCAAATAAAGAAAAGATAAATTTAAGCAAACTTACGCTTTCGATCCTTTCCAAAGATTTACAAAGCCTAAAGCCTCTGTCCACCCAATATCAGGTGGGGACAGATTTTCTTCTATTTGTTGGTCTGAACCTAATCCAGGCTGTGCTTGAACTTTATGCAGACAAACTCAAACAAAATGTAGATAAAGAGAACTGGCTCAAAGGTAATTGTCCGGTGTGTGGAAGTTACCCGGCTATTGAAAAACTGAGAAGGGATGATGGCAAGAGAATACTACATTGCAGTCTCTGCGGAACGGAGTGGCACTTCAAAAGGATTATGTGTCCCTTCTGCGGCAACGAGGATCACAATAGCCTGAAATACTTTTTTGTAGAGGAGGATTCTCCCACAGAGAAAGCCGCCTTCCGGGTGGATGTATGTGACAAGTGTAAAAACTACATCAAAACGATCGACGAAAGAAAGCTGCCCGAATCTGAAAAGCCTGATTTATACATAGAAAATCTCAAGTCAATATACCTGGATGTTTTGGCTCAGAAGGATGGTTACAAAAGCCCCACGTACTGGATGGTCGCACCATCTGAAGTAGTATTTGTTTGAGTATTCATGTGAAAGAAATCACAAAATGTAACTTTTTGAACAAAACCTCTGAGGGAGGTGAGATTTTATGAAAGGAATTAGATATGTCATCATATTTCTGGTGATTCTGCTGCTGGTATTTGTATGGGCATATGCACAAACTTCTAAAAAGGAGACTTCAAAGAAGGAGGAGCCCACAGCTTTTCAGACCAGATGCTCAATTTGCCATTCCTTGAGTGAAGTTAGAACGGGGATGGAAAAAATCATCACGGATATGCACAAGAAAGCAGGGGTGGAAATCAGCAAGAAGTCTTTGAAGGAAATTGAAGAGACCTTTACCTTGCTTCCCATGGAGGATCCCCATAAGGGGGTCTTTCAGGAAAAATGCGGCAAATGCCACTCCTTGGATAAGGTGGTCATGGCTCATCAAACCACAGATGAAGTTGGGATGAAAGAGGTCATCGAAAAGATGGCGAAAAAGGAGAAATCCGGAATCTCAAAGGAGGATATAGAAAAGATTCATGAGTCCATGATGATTTTAAACGAGATCTACGAACCAGATGTGGAGTTGAAAAAAGAAGAAAAAGAATAAGACGAAAAACTCTTAAGGAGGTGAAGAAAGCATATGAAAATCTCAAGAAGAGGTTTTCTAAAGATCTCCGGGGGAGTGACGACCGGCGCGGTTTTGGGCACCTTCGGAGTTCACCTTAAAAGCTCGCAGGCACAAGCGCAAACGCTGAAAACCAAGTATGCCAAGGAAAGTACCACCATTTGCCCATATTGCGGCGTGGGATGCAGTGAGATCGTGTCAGTGAGCAATGGCAAGGTGATCAACATCGAGGGCGACCCGGATCATCCCATCAATCAAGGCTCACTTTGCAGTAAGGGAGAGGCTCTAATACAGGTGGCAAACAACGAAAGAAGAATGACCAAAGTTCTGTACAGAGCGCCTTACAGCGATAAGTGGGAGGAGAAGAGTTGGGATTGGGCTTTGCCGGAGATTGCCAAAAGAATAAAGAAAACCAGGGATGAGACTTGGATATCAAAGGATGAAAAAGGAAGGGTGGTCAATCGCGCAGAAGCCTTGGCTGGATTGGGTGGAGCCGCTCTGGATAATGAGGAATGCTATTTGTGGTCCAAGCTGGCTCGCGCCCTGGGCATAGTCTATTTAGAACACCAGGCGCGTATATGACACTCTGCCACAGTCGCCAGTTTGGCGGAAACTTATGGCAGAGGGGCTATGACCAATCACTGGATCGATATCAAGAATGCCGATTGCATCATGATCATCGGTTCCAACGCAGCAGAAAATCATCCCATATCCTTCAGGTGGGTTACCAAGGCCATGGAGAACGGCGCCAAGCTCATCAGCGTTGATCCTCGCTTTACCCGCACTTCATCCAGAGCAGATATCTATGCCCCCATAAGGTCGGGAAGCGACATCGCCTTCGTCAACGGGCTGATGCATTACATCATACATAACGATCTTTATAACAAGGAATATCTGGTAGATCACACCAACGCCAGCTTCCTGGTGGATGAAGGCTTTGGATTTTCTGACGGGCTTTTTACCGGCTATGATAATGCCAAGAGAAAATATGGAAAGGACACCTGGAAATATCAACTGGATGGTGACGGGAATCCCAAGAAGGATCCAACTCTTCAAGATCCCCGTTGTGTGTTCCAGCTTCTAAAGAAGCATCTCTCCCGTTACACTCTGGAGAAAGTCTCCACTATCACCGGATGTCCTACAGAATTGATCGTGGAGGTGGCAAAAACTTACGGAGCAACCGGAGCCAGGGACAAATCCGCAACCATCATGTATGCCATGGGAACCACCCAGCATACCGTGGGGACGCAGAACGTGCGCACCTATGCCATGCTTCAGCTTCTTCTGGGAAACGTGGGAGTTGCTGGCGGAGGAATCAATGCGCTGAGAGGGGAGTCTAATGTTCAGGGTTCCACTGATATGGCTCTTCTGTTCCATATCATTCCCGGTTATCTTAAGACTCCGAGAGTGGAAAACCAGACCTTAGCCGAATACTTGGAAAAGTGGACACCCAAGTCAAATGATCCCAAGAGCGCTAATTGGTGGCAGCACACTCCCAAGTACGTGGTCAGCCTTCTTAAGGCCTTCTGGGGAGATAAGGCGCAAAAGGACAATGAATTCTGTTATCAATATCTTCCAAAATTGAGTGCTAATTGCGACCACATAGCCATGTTCGAAGCCATGTATGATGGGGTGATTAAGGGACTGATCTGCATGGGACAGAATCCAGCCGTGGCTGGACCCAACGTTCGTAAGGAGAGAAAAGCCTTGCAGAAGCTGGATTGGTTGGTCGCAGTGGATGTGTGGGAGACGGAGACTGGGGCTTTCTGGGCTGATCCAGAGGTAGATGCCAAGAAGATAGGAACCGAGGTCTTCATGTTGCCCGCGGCCGCCTCCATGGAGAAAGAGGGTAGTATTACTAATAGCGGTCGCTGGATGCAGTGGAGATATCAAGCGGTTCATCCTTCGGGAAATGCTAAATCTGATCTGTGGATTTTGGACCGGATTTATAAAGAGCTGAAGAAACTCTATGCCAACGAAGGTGGTGCGTTCCCTGATCCCATAGTAAATCTGAACTGGAACTATGGAGAAGGAGAGGAACCGGACGTGCATCTGGTAGCCAAGGAGATCAACGGCTATGATCACACTACTGGTAAATTGATGGCATCTTTTGGTAAGCTTAAAGACGATGGTACTACCTCTTCAGGAAACTGGTTATATTGTGCCAGCTACACTGAGGCAGGAAACATGGCGGCTCGCAGAGATCCAACGGATGCACCCAATAAGATTGGACTATATCCCAAGTGGTCCTGGTGCTGGCCGGTGAACAGAAGGATCATCTACAACCGGGCCTCATGTGACCTTCAAGGAAACCCGTATGCTCCTCATAAGTGGGTGGTCAAATGGAACCCAGAGGAGAAAAAATGGATAGGCGATGTGCCTGACGGTGGTTGGCCTCCAGGAGAGAAATACTCATTCATCATGAAACCTGAGGGTTATGCTCGACTGTTTGGCTTTGGCCTGGCTGATGGTCCCTTCCCTGAGCACTACGAGCCTCTTGAGGCACCGGTCAAGAATGCCATGTCCTCTCAGCAGAACAATCCAGTTATCAAAATCTGGGCAGGGGAGATGGACGATGTGGGAACGGTGGAGAAATTTCCCATTATCGCTACCACTTATCGGGTCACCGAACACTGGCAGGCAGGTCAGATGACCAGAAACAATCCTTGGTTGGTAGAGCTTATGCCGGACATGTTCGTGGAGATGAGCAAATCTTTGGCTCAAGCCAAGGGAGTTAAGAATGGAGATAGGGTGCGGGTATCCACTGCGCGGGGACATATAGTTGCTTATGCGGTGGTGACCAGCCGGTTCAAGCCATTCAGGCTGAATGGAAAGGCGTATGAACAGATCGGTCTTCCCTGGCATTTCGGTTTCAAGGGATTGGCAAAGGGAGATAGTGCCAACAGCTTGACTCCCCATGTGGGGGATGCCAACACTAACATTCCTGAATACAAAGCGTTCCTCTGCGACGTCGAAAAGGAGGTGGGATAATATGGCAGAAAAAGCAATGCTTCTGGATATGGAGAAATGCATAGCCTGCCGGGCATGTCAGGTGGCTTGCAAACAATGGAACGAGCTTCCGGGCGAGAAGACCATCTTCTTTGCGGCAGCAGGCGGCTACCAGAATCCAATTGGGCTTTCTCCCAAAACTTACACCCTGGTGAAGTTTTACGAGCACGAGGACCAGAACAAAGTAAAATGGCTTTTCCGGGTGCACCGCTGTATGCAGTGCGTTGATCCGGCATGCGTAAAAGCCTGCCCGGTAACTCCTAAAGCCATGACACATGATAAAAACACCGGAGCAGTATATGTGAATCGCGAACTTTGCATAGGCTGTGGGGCCTGTCGGGAGTATTGTCCTTTTACCATCCCGGTGATTGATACCGACGCGGGCAAATCAACCAAATGCACCTTCTGTTTTGACCGCCTCTCCGATGGAATAGAGCCAGCCTGTGCCAAAGCCTGCCCCACCGATTGTCTGGTTTTCGGTGAAAGAGATCAGATGCTCGAGTTGGCTCATAAGGCAAAGGAGAGGTTGGAAAAGAAGGGAAGACGTCCGGTGATTTACGGTGAAAAGGAATTAGACACTGGAACCAAGAAGATCTTCGTGCTCCCTGAACCTCTGGATTATTATCCGGACCTTCTCAAAAATCCAAAGGTCTCCGAGGATTTGGGCTTGTTCCACGAACTTCTAAAACCTTTCGGCACCTTGACCCTGTCTGCTGCTTTAGTGGGAATGGTCCTGGCAAAGGCACGGGAAGTTAAGGAGAAAAAGGATAATTTAATTTCAAAGACCGAGGAGGGATAGGCTGTATGAAAAAACTCACCTTTTTAGTTATAGTGTGCATGCTATTTTCTTTGTTAATTTCAAGCTTAGCCTTTGCCGAGATGGTAGAGATTAAGGTCGGAAAAGGGACACTGAAAATAGGAGGTATTCTCCAGGCAGGGTTTACCTACCATATGGAAGACAAGGAGGGGTACGATTCTTTTACTTTAAACCGGGCGCGGTTTCTCTTTTGGGGAACCATTGTTCCCGATAAGGTGAAGTATTTCGTTCAACTCGAACACAAGGGAAGCGTAAGCGTATTGGACTACAAGGCAAGGTTTTTCTATATTCCCCAAACCGAGATAACCGTGGGAAGATTTTTGCCCAACTTCACCCTCTACATGCCATATTCTACTGCCCAATTGGAGATGATCAATTATCCAATAACCACGACCAAATTTGCAATGTGGAGGCAGGTGGGCATCCAGACCACCACCAAGACGGACTATTTTGACTTCAACCTGGGGGTATTCAACGGTAGTGATATACCTAACAATACCTCTGATAACAACGATGCCAAAGATTTTCTGGTCCGTGGAGAGATTAAACCTCCAATTGATGAGGCTAAAGTGCGTTTTGGTGGTTATGCCTGGATAGGAAACGCCGAGCCTCCATCCTACGTGCTAAATCCGGATGAAAAGACTCTAAAGATGAATCGCTTCGGTGGCTTTGCCAGGGTGGATTATAAGGCTGCGGACAACTTTACGGTGAAGTTCAGAGGCGAATTCCTGACGGCTTCCACCGAGAATCTCTTCTTTACTCACGTTGATAGTGTGGCCACCACCGATGCCCAGTCCTTCTTCGCTCACGTTGGTATTCAACCATCTCCAAATGTTGAATTCCTGGCCCGGTATGATTTCCACGACCCCAACACTGATATGAGTTATAAGGAAGGTGTATCCGATGATGATGAAGAAACCTGGTTAACGGCAGGGGTGAATTATTATCTTGAGGGAATCAACGCCATGTTCTATTTGAACTACATCCGCAAAATGGAACCGGGAGATATGAACACGTGGGATGACGACGCCGAAAAGTGGGTCAAAAAAGAGAGAGAGGTTGACAACGATTTAGTTAAGGCGCAGGTGCAGATCACCTTTTAGAAAGAGGAGTAGCATATGACAGAGAAGAAAAAGTTGATTTTGGGCATCATACTCTTTGGGTCTGTGTGGGGAGGTTTGGAAGCTCTGGGGATCGACGTGATGCGAAAGATCGGATTTTATCCGAGCTCCCCCATCTTGGCTCTGGCCGGAATATTGATCTTGGCAACTGCCCGAATGATTATTCGCAAACCTAGTTCTACTTTAGCCATCGGAGTGGTGGCAGCAGGGTTTAAATTCTTAGGCCTCTCTCAGATCTTTTTCTGCCAGATATTTGCGGTGGTGGCGCAGGCGGCGGTATTTGACTTAGCTTTCTCTTTGGCTGAGAGGAAGGATTGGCTCACTCGACCCATCCATCTGGGACTGGTTGGGCTTGTGGCAAGCTACCTCAACTATACGGTCTTCTCGCTTTCTCAAGCTTACGTATTCGCCAATCCCTATTGGACCGAAAGAGGTCTTTCTGGGCTTTTTAGTTGGGTCTTTACTGAGGGAAGCTATGCGGCGATATTGAGCTTTTTGGGCATCATAATTGGAGTCAATCTGGGAAAGAAGGTAGCGCCTGCGTTTACCAGATGGCAGGAGACAACAGAGAAAGTATACAGCCGAGGAGTTTTCTTAGCCTCATTAGGCTTCTGGCTTTTAGGAGTTTTCGCATATCACGTCTGATGTTTTGGAGTTAAGACCTGAAATTCCATTCGAAGGAGGGGGAAAGGTTTCCCTCTCTTTTGATTTAAGCTATTTTTTGCAATAAGGAAAAGATGCTGTACCGCACCTCTGTATGGAGAGGGATTCACCCTGAAGGGGACAAGGGGTGAGGTAACAACGCAAAACCGTTTCCAACCCAAAAAATAGGGTTAATAGTGGGGATAAGATGGTAAATGATGAAAAAAAGAAGGCTCGATCCATAAAGGTTAAAGTGAATGGGAAGGAAGTTTCGCTCAATCCTTTCAGCAGCCATATGTTGGGAAATACCATCTGGGCAATGATTTTATCTCTGAAGCTTGAAGAAAAGCCCAATCAGATCGAGATCGAACTGTTCCAATAATAAGGGTATTGAGAACGCCTTAAAACCACCTTTTTTTGTTATGAAAATCCTGTTAGTGGTGGGCAAAAAGAAAGCCGGGAAGACCACTCTGATTGAGAGGTTGATTACGGGTCTAAAAAACAAAGGTTACAAAATTGGGAGTATAAAATATACCACTCAGGATCATGAATTTGACACGCCGGGAAAGGATTCCTTCAGACATGCTCAAGCTGGAGCAGAGTCCACCTTGATATTTTCACCCACAAAAATTGCCTTGTTTTCCCGGACCTTAAGAGAAAGGAACTCAGACCAACTTCTGAGTTTTGTATTCTCCGATCATGATTTGGTGATCGGGGAGGGATTCAAAAATTCTTCCTTTCCCAAAATTGAGGTGTTTGATTCCAAGAAACATTCAGGATTGCTCTGTTCACTGAAAGATAATTTAATCGCAGTGACAGGAGACACCGATCCATCTGTTGAGGTTCCTTATTTCCCACCCACTCAGATTGATTCCCTAATTGAATTCATAGAAAATCGTTTCTTAAAATATTAGAGTTCATCAAGGAAATGAGCTGGGAGGTATCAAATTGCGGACTTTTGCATCGAGCTTATTTACAAGAATTTTGATCTTTTTTCTTGGGGTTTTTATCACGAAAAACGCTTTGGCGGAGAGTTCATCGGACACTCTGCGGGTTTACTTTTTGGGAGAAGTGGTTGTGACTGCCCAACAATCACCCACTTCCCTGACCAGCTCCCTAAGAGAGGTCAATGACCAAACAATTCAAAAGCGACAGATTCAATCCATAGCTGAGGCAGTTCAGATCATCCCGGGGGGCTATATTAGCATTGGATCTCGAAATGAGATGGTGATACACCTGCGCGGCATTGAGCAGAGGCAGATAGCGGTTTTACTGGACGGGGTACCCATTTACATTCCTTACGACGGTCTGGTGGACTTAGGACAGATGCCAGTTGGAGCCGTGGAGAAGATCACGGTCACCCAGGGGAATGCTTCGGTCCTCTACGGCCCCAATTCGTTGGGTGGAAGTATAAATATAGTCACCCGACTTCCTTCACAAAGGCATACTCGCCTACGTGTAATAGGAGGAAGTGGTGAGATGCAATCTTATAGTTTGAATCAAAGCGGAAGTTTTAAATCTTTTGGCTATGTATTGGGTTTGGGATACAACCGACAGGATCATTTCCCTCTGGCTGACGATTTTTCAAAGACAAAAAACGAAGATGGAGGAGAGCGCAACAATAGCTACTACAAAAAATTTGATCTATTTACCAAGCTAACTTGGCGCCCGCATAAGAGTCACCACACTGCCTTATCGTTTTCTTATGTTGACAATGAAAAGCACATCGCTCCAGACATTTATGCAAAAAGACCTCGCTGGTGGCGATTCCCTGAGTGGAAAAAGTGGGTGCTGAATTTAACCTCCAGCCAGATTATTACTAACTCCCTTTTCCTAAAAGAAGTTCTTTTCTACGATAAATATGATAATGTTTTGGATTCCTATGATGACGCAGGTTACTCGACTCAAACAAAAAAATATGCATTTCACTCCAGCTATGATGACTATTCCGTAGGGAGTAATTTGTTTGTCACAAAAACACTCTCCAAAAATCACATCCTAACTTTAGGAGTTATCTATAAAAGAGATGTTCACCGAGAACAAGATAATAGAGGACTGCCCTGGGAAGAGTACAAGATGGATAGTTATACAGTGGGTCTGGAACATGAGTGGAGTAGCTCTCAGAATATTTCCCTCTCTACGGGTCTGGGACTAAACCTTTTGGATCCGATCTATACGAATGGCCAAACTCTACGAGAAGACATCACCACCTTGGATGGTCGTTTTGGGATGCACTGCACTTTATCAGAAGCCTGGGAGATGACAGTATCTATCGGACACAAAACACGTTTTCCCACCCTCAAGGAGCTTTATTCTGGTCAATCTGGAAAAAACATCCCCAATCCTAATTTAAATGAAGAATCATCTTTAAATATGGAGATAGGTTTGTTCCGTAATTGGGGAGGTGGTAATAGAGTTGAGTTTACCATATTTGATAGCGAGATTACCAATCTTATCATTGATAAGAAAATCGGTGTCGACGAAGGGGGAAAGAATCAATTTCAACTACAAAATATTGGCAAAGCCCGCCATACGGGTTTAGAAGTTTCCGCAACTATGTTCCCAATAAGAGACTTGACTTTGAACGGCAGTTACACTTTCTTAAGAGCCCAAAATCGTTCCGACAACCGAACCACCAACCAATTAGCCTATCGCCCAGAACATCTGGTCAAGTTGGAACAGGAGTATAAGTTACCCTTTGGACTGAGTTTTTCTCTGGAAGAAAGTTATGTAAGCAAAAGAATATATTTTGACCAGACTGATCTGCTACAGAGTTTGGATGGATATTTCCTGTTGGATTTACAATTTAGACAATCTTTGTGGGAACACCTAACTTTTTGTTTTTCTTATTTCAATGTTCTGGATGAGTATTATGAGTCTGAGTATGGTTTTCCCATGATGGGAAGAAACTTTCGGGCTGGAATGGAAGTTAATTTTTAAAATATGAAAAAAACGAGCGCCATAATCCTTGCCGGAGGGAAGAATACCAGAATTGCCAGAAACAAGGCTTTCATTCAACTTCCAACCGGGGAGACTATACTCCAGAATACCCTAAATGTCTTACAGAGAATCTTTCCCCAGATTATCCTGGTGACCAACCAAAAAGAATTTTACTTGAAGTTTAATGTTCAAGTGGTGGAAGATTTAATAAAGGGGTGCGGTCCTCTGGGGGGAGTCTTCACCGGGCTGTGTTATTCTGTATCGAAACATAATTTTGTGGTGGCTTGTGATATGCCATGTATCAATCCCGCTTTGATAAGATTGCTCTTGAAGGAAAGAGGGACCTACGATGTGGTAATCCCGGAGGTGGATGGAGAAGTTGAACCTCTGTTTGCTTTATATTCCAAGAATTGCATCCCGGTGATGTTTGAATGTCTGCAAGGACGAAATCTGAAAATGAGCGAGGTCATAGGCAAATTGCAGGTAAAGAAAATCGGAGCGAAAGAGATTGACCGGTTTGATCCACAGCATTTAAGCTTTTTCAATATCAATACCGAAGAAGATTTAAAGAGCCTGCAGATAAAGATGGACCAAGCAAAATGAATGAAAAAGATAAAAGAATCGATTGGCTAAAAATCACCAAAGTCAGCTCTGGCAAAAAAGAGGAGATTGAAGATGTAGTGGTAATTGAGGCACCCTTGACCATCTTTTTAAACGAAGAAAAGATCGTTACCCTTTTGTGCTCGCCTCAAGAACAAAAATATCTTGCCGTGGGCTTTTTGATTTCTGATGGATTTTTGAAAAGTACAGAGGAGATCAAAAGCATAGATTCCCTAAAAGACAAAGTGACCGTTTATACTGAATCCTCCCATAAGATTCCAGAAGGTTCCCCACTGAGAGGCATCCTCACCTCAGGATGCGGGAAAGGAAAGACTTTTGTTAACTGGGAGGAGATGAATCCACTTAAGGATATTCTCATCAATTTGGATTTCACCTTAAGTCCAGATGAGGTGCTTGAGGTCATGTCCCAGTTTGAAAAAAGATCGGAGCTTTTCAGAAAAACTGCTGGCGTTCACAGTGCCGCGCTGGTAGATAAAAGTGGCATTATTCTGTTTAATGAGGACATCGGAAGACATAATGCAGTGGACAAGGTGTTGGGTGAAAGCTTGCTGAAAGGGATCGAGTTAAAAGATAAGTTTCTGGTGATAAGCGGAAGGGTATCCTCGGATATAGTATCCAAGCT